>NZ_BAAJMC010000004.1:0-284114 GCF_057551365.1 Colwellia sp. KS18-150
AAGCATCATCCTCAAGTAATAACTCGTTACGGTTTGTTTTAATTAATGCTTTCTATGTTTACGCGACGAGTTTTTTGCACTGGCGTAAGTTTTGTCGTCGTTTAAGTTGTTGGTATTCGCTATAATCTCTGTGTACATCTTCGCTCCATATTACCTTTTTTTTTTTTTTTTTTCAAGCAGAAGACGGCATACGAGATCTGTAGGTGTGACTGGAGTTCAGACGTGTGCTCTTCCGATCTATATAAAGGTTCTCTCATGAATTTAGCAGATAAAGTACTCGCCGTTAATAATGATCTTCCTATTCGTACCGGTGCGCCAGTACACAGTGGCAAAGTTCGCTCTGTATATTGGTTAACTGAAAGCGATAGTAAACGCCTTATCAAAGAAAAAGGCTATAACGTGCCTAGCGATACACCGTTAGCTATTATGGTGATTAGTGACCGTATTTCTGCCTTCGATTGTATTTGGCAAGGCGAAGGTGGTATGAAGGGCGTACCGGGTAAAGGTGCAGCGCTTAATGCGATTTCAAACCATTGGTTTAAACTTTTCAAAGAGCAAGGTTTAGCCGATAGTCATATTCTTGATATTCCACATCCTTTTTTATGGATTGTACAAAAAGCAAAACCTGTGATGATTGAAGCTATTTGTCGCCAATATATTACCGGCTCAATGTGGCGTAGTTACGTTAAAGGTGAGCGTGAGTTTTGCGGTATAGAGTTACCTGAAGGTTTAGAAAAAGACTCTAAACTTGAAGAGCTATTACAAACGCCTTCAACTAAAGGTATTTTGCAAGGTATACCAGGTGTTCCTGCAGTCGATGATGTCAATATTACTCGGAAAAATATCGAAGAAAATTTTGCAGCGTTTAACTTTAAATCTCTTGATGATATCTCGCGTTATGAAAAGCTTTTAACACAGGGTTTTAACGTTATATCAAATGCGTTAGCTGAGCTTGGTCAAATCTTTGTCGATACAAAGTTTGAGTTTGGTTATGTAAAAGATGTTGAAGGCAATGATAAGCTTATCTATATGGATGAAGTGGGTACGCCTGATTCTTCACGTATATGGGATGAAGAGCAGTACATTGCGGGTAACATTGTTGAAAACTCTAAAGAAGGCTTCCGTCAATTATTACTTAACCATTTCCCAGATGCGGATATCTTATTAAATAAAGATCGTATGGATGAACGTGAAGCGTTAGCCCGTGACAACAAGTTGCCTTTATCAGTACTTATGGATGTTTCAAAAACCTACGTTGAAATAGCAGAGAAAATTACCGGTCAAAAAATCGCATTAAGCGATAACCCTAAAGCCGAAATTATTGATATTTTACGTGAACAATATCAGCTAATTGATTAATTACTCGGCCACTTAAGGCCATATTCTGTCAAGATATCGCCATTATTATTAGGGTTACTAACTTTAATAATAACGGCGTTTTTCAATTGCGCTAATGGAAAAGCATTTTTAGTTAATGAGTGCGTTTTCATATAATTGTCTAATACACCACTGGCATCTAACCTTTTCAATCCTAAAGTTAATCGCTCAGCTAATTGGGGATTATCATTATTAACAAAAAAGTTCATCGTCAAAGGGTATTGAATTACTAACTGCTGATAAAACAGCAGCTCAGGATAACTATCTTTCACTAAATCAAGCTCTGCTTGACCTTCAAAAATACTCAAGGGTAAATAATCACAGCGCCCTAACGCGACCATTTGCAGCATAGCATCGAAATGACCAACACGGTAAATAGTCAAACCTGCTTTTTCTAAAATATCAGCATCTGGCCAATGGGAGCCTTGACAAGCTATATATTTAGTTAAATCATCCAAGTTTGTCATAGTAGAAAATTGTGCTACATCTTGTCGTTTAACGACCATGCCACGCCAACCTAAACCGCCTTTGAATAATGGGAAATTAATTTTAAGTAGTTCATGCTCTCTATTTTTAGAGCTCCCCGTCCAAGCCACATCGAAAAATTTACCTGAAGATAATAGCTTTATAACCCTTTCTTGTCCTGGATGGGGAACAGTTTGAATGAGGGCATCACCATATTCAGTATTTGTTTCAAGTAAGGCAAGGCGAAGTAAGCCAATAAAGTAATCATGACTAGCATCATCCGGCTTTTGCTTACCAACCGTTGTAATTGTTGTTGCAGCAAAGCTATTAAAGACTATACAAGCTAATATAATTGAAAGGTTTTTCATGAATAGCCCTATAGAAATCATGTAAAGAAAAATATAGACTAGTTTATTAGAAAAATAATAATAAAGCTTTAAAATTCAAGCTTAAGCAATAATAAGGATAATAAATGCAAGAACTTGATTACTCACTATCTGTTGGTAGTGTTATTGGTGATTATAGTATCATCGATATTTTGGGAGTAGGTGGTTTCGGAATTACTTACAAAGCCCAAGATATTCGTATGGAGCGATTAGTTGCGTTAAAAGAATTTCTCCCTCAAGAATTAGCTGGTCGAAGTAGTGATGCTAGCTCGGTTATTCCTAAAACTAATTGTGCTGATGATTACCAATACGGCTTGAAAAAATTCCTTGATGAAGCCCGCACCTTAGCAAGAT
Source organism: Colwellia sp. KS18-150 (assembly GCF_057551365.1). Taxonomy (NCBI): domain Bacteria; kingdom Pseudomonadati; phylum Pseudomonadota; class Gammaproteobacteria; order Alteromonadales; family Colwelliaceae; genus Colwellia; species Colwellia sp. KS18-150. Next base: position 2,583 of record NZ_BAAJMC010000004.1, read on the forward strand.
TTAATCACCCCAACATTGTCCGTGCTTATACCTTTATCGAAGAAAATAGTACCGCGTATTTGGTGATGGAGTACGTCGAAGGTGAAGCACTCGATGAACACCTTAAAAAAATTCATTTCAATGGCAATATGGTAGAAAGCCGTATTCGTGAAATTATTGAACCGGTGCTTAAAGGTTTAGTTCAAGTGCATAAAGCGGGTTTACTACACCGAGATATTAAACCGGGTAATATTTATCTGCAAAATTCAAATGATGCCTCTGTTGAACATGGCAATAATCCAATGCTCATTGATTTTGGCGCAGCTCGCCAAAGTGTCGGGGAAAAATCAAAATCTATTAGCGCTATTATCAGCCAAGGTTACGCACCTCCTGAGCAGTATACTTCCCGGGGTAAACAAGGACCTTATACTGATATTTATGCTATCGGCGCAGTGATGTACTACCTTGTAACAGGAGTGAAACCAGTAGAAAGTACCGACAGGCAACATGAATTAATGGATGAGCAACCGGATCCGTTAACACCAATTGAAAAAGATCGTGGTTATAGTGAAGAGCTTATTGAAGCGATAACCAAAGCGATGATTTTACGTGTTAGTAACCGTGTACAAGATGTAAGTGAATTACAAAGTATACTTTCTGGCACTAACGAAAATTCAGCAATAATTAATAAATCTTCCCAATCTGCGACTGATCATGATGCCACACGTAAAATTACAGCCAGCTATACGCCAGAGCAAAAAGCAGTTGAAACCAGTATCCCTGTGCCCAAAAATGCTGAAGTCAATAATAGCCAGCCTAGCAATAAAAAATGGTTAGTGCTTTTCCTTATATTTTTATCAGCTGGTGCTGCTAGTTTTTATGGCTATCAACAATACCAGCAGAAACTGCTAGCAGAAGAAAAAAATGCGCAGCAACAACGGTTTTTGATGCAACAAGATAAAAAAGCATGGGACCTAGCTAAATCAGAAGATACTGAGCAAAGCTATCAAGCTTATTTAGCAAAACGCCCAACAGGCAACTATGTAAAGCTAGCAAATCAAGCACTTGAAGACAAGTTAGCAGAAAAAGAGCAAGCCCAGCGTGTTAAAGCTGAGCAAGATAAAGTTTCTCTTATTCAAAATGCACAAAAATTATTACAACAACTTGACTATAAAGTCTCAAACCACGGTGAATTAGATACCCGAACGGTAACAGCAATCGAGTCTTTTGAACGAGCACAAGGCATGGTAGTTATTGGGCAGGTGGATGATATATTATTAACTTCCCTACAAGATGCTATAGCAAATCAAAAGCAAGAAGCGGCACTTAAGGCTCAGCGCGATAAAGACGCTGCTGATGCACTAGAGCGCAAAAAAGCACAAGATCTAGCGGCAAAACGCAAAAAAGAGCAAGAGCTAGAAAATATTCGCAGACAAGAATTAGCCTTAGCGTTAAAACGAAAGCAAGATGAAGCGCTAGAGATAAAACGTAAAGAGGAAGAGTTAGCGTTAAAGCAAAAGGAAGGCGCTGTGCCCATTGTTCGAATAAACCCAAAGTATCCAATACAGGCTGCTAGAGATGGTATTGAAGGATGGGTACAAATGTCGTTCACGGTTAATGAAATTGGCGGGGTTGAAGATGTTATCGTCTTAAATGCTCAACCAGAATTGATTTTTAATAAAGAAGCTATTCGTGCTTTAACTAAATGGAAATATAGGCCGCATATTGTCGATGATCGGCCTGTAAAACAAACTGGGCTGACAGTTCAGTTAGACTTTAAAATGGCATTGTAATTACTAATAGTAAGAATAAAAACAATATGTAATAGGGAAACTATGCAAGAAGTAAACTTTCCGATTAGTGTAGGAGTTATAAATGCTAAATAAACTTTTATCATTATTTTCATTACATTCAATTCCTGAGCAATCTCTACTTTGCCAACACACTACTATTGGTGATAGAAAATGCAATGAAGATGCGCACGGGCAAACACAGGTTAAGTTTGCTAATAACACGAGTAACTTTCTTATTGTCTGTGACGGCATGGGAGGCCATGTCGCGGGTGATATCACTTCACAAGCACTCGTTGACTGCTTCATAGGTCAAATAGCTGAATTGAAAGCGCCATTAACAGCAGAACGCTTTAAAGTAGTTTATGAAACGGCTGTGACACAAATGCAGGAAACGGTTAAAACAGAGCATGGGGAGGTTGATGGTCACACAACCTTGTCATGTGTATGGTTTGATGACAGTAAAGTACTCACGTTGCATGTGGGAGATTCACGCGTTTATCAACTAAATAGCAAAGAAGTGCTATGGCGGACTCGTGATCACTCTGTGGTACAAATGTTATTAAATGAAGGTGACATTACCGAAGAAGAAATGGGCACACATCCAGATCAAAATAAGCTGTTTAAAAGCATTAGTGTCTTAGGGGAAAAACTTGATAAACCGAGTATTAAACAATATCCGCCATTAGAGTCAGGAGAAGGCGTACTGGTGTGCAGTGATGGTTTTTGGGAACACCTTAGTCAACACGAGCTATGTAAGCTTACTGCTAATTTATCGCAACAAAGGCTGGAAAAGTACTGCTTAGTTAGCCAAAAACGAGCGAGAGGTAAAAGTGATAATATTACCGCGGTTATGTATTTAAAAGGGAAAGAGGATTAAATAAGCAGTCCATGAATCATATTATAAAAAAAATCACGCTGTTGTTAATACTTATTTTAGTGTTTGTTACTACAAATTTAATACCTGTTTATGCTTTTGATGACACTAATGAAGCTGAAAGCGAATTTCCTAATCCTGATATTGCCAAATTTGCTTTTATTATGGGAAATCAAAATTATCATGATGATAATTTAGATTTAAGTAACCCTGTAAATGATGCCGATGCCATGAATGAAAAGTTGCAGCTTTTAGGCTTTGATACCATCATTCTACGTGACTCCTTTAAACGTCATTTCAATGCGCGCTTTAAAGAGTTTGTCAAAAAAGTCCGTAAAGCCAAGCGACAAGATAAAAAAGTAGTGACATTATTTTTCTATGCTGGGCATGGTATTCAATATGACACCATAAACTATCTTGTTCCTGTTGAAACTAAGTTAATGCAGCTACAAAAAACAATCACAGGTCACGATATTCGTAATGACTTTATCTCGTTAAAACAAATTACTAATCGCTTATCTACACTGGAAAGCTTGACTAATATTGTCATCCTAGATGCTTGTCGTGATTTACCTATTGCTGAATTAGCTGGGCGCACTGGTGGTTGGGCAGACGTGGTTGAAAAAGATTTTTTTGTTGCCTTCGGTACTGGCCCTGGTGCTAAAGCACTTGATGGTGAAGTTAGTGAAGATGGTAATGGCTTGTACACTGCAGCAATCTTAGAACATATAGAAACAAAAGGTTTAAACTTATCTCAGTTATTCCAAAAGGTACGTAAAGACGTAATAACATCAAGTCATGGCGCGCAAATCCCACAAGAATCTAGCCGCGCAACGAATGATTTTCATTTTATTCCCGGTAAACGTATTACCTACTTATGGCAACTGATCTTAATTGCTGTGTTTGTTGTGGGAGGGAGCGTTTGGTTTGTTTTTTATCATAATAAACAAAAGGTTGCTTGGGTAACTGGTATCGATTTAACTGCGCATATTATGCAAGATAAACCTGAAGTTGAAGAAATGGTAAGCCGTTCACGTTTACAAAAAAATATTACTGGCTATGTAAAAGATCTCAAGCGTAAAAAAATTATCTGTTTAATGTATGAAAAGCCACTCACCATGGGGCGAGACCCAAGTTGCAATATACATTTGCCTGATGAAGGTAAGTACGTCAGTCGCTTTCATTGTGATCTAGGTTGGGATAGCGACACAGAGCAGTTTTGGTTACAAGAGCCTGCAGATAGACCGTCAGCAAATGGTACTTATTCAGGCGCAGTGGCTGAGAAGGGCGAGGGTGAAGCAGAGCATATTGGCAAACTGGTTGCCGGCGAACGTCATTTCCTTGAGCCGGGGGAAATCTTTTATCTTGCCGACCCTAATGATAAAGGCTGGGCGTTAACCATCATCAAGCATAAAAGTAATTAAAACGTAATAAGCTTTAGCAGCATTTATAAAACCTGACAGAAGTTCAGGTCTCGATAAAAAGGCAAGGATACATGCAAGAATTAGATAACTCATTACCAACAGGTACCTTAATCGCTGAATTTCGCATCATAGAAATTCTCGGTGTTGGCGGCTTTGGCATTACGTACAAAGCACAAGACACACGATTAGACAGGTTTGTCGCGATAAAAGAGTTTCTTCCTGTTGAACTAGCTGCACGCAGTAACGATAGTAAAACAGTGATGGCACGTACCAATGTCAGCGATGATTATCAGTATGGTTTAACTAAATTTCTTGATGAAGCTAAAACCCTTGCCAAATTTAATCACCCAAATATTGTTCGCGTGCACACTTATATTGAAGAAAACGGCACGGCTTATTTAGTCATGGAATATGTTGAAGGTGAAGCATTAGATGATCATCTAAAGAACATTCACTTTAACGGCAACATGAGTGAAAGTCGCATTCGAGAAATAATTGAGCCGATCTTAAAAGGCTTAGCCCAAGTCCATAAAGCCGGTTTGTTACATAGAGATATTAAACCGGGCAATATATACCTACAAAGCTCTAAAGACAGCTCAATAGATCATGGCAACAACCCCATGTTGATAGACTTTGGTGCTGCTCGCCAAAGTGTCGGTGAAAAATCAAAATCCATCAGTGCTATCATAAGTCAAGGATACGCCCCGCCAGAGCAATACACTACCCGCGGTAAGCAAGGCCCTTTTACTGATATTTATGCCGTTGGTGCGGTTATGTACTACTTGGTTACGGGTGAAAAGCCAATTGAAAGTACTGACAGACAACATGATCTCAATGAAGAGTTACCTGATCCGTTAACCCCTATCTATTATGGCGAAGATTATAGTAATGCTTTACTTGATGCTATCACTAAAGCCATGGTTTTACGCGCCAGTACTAGGGCTCAAAATGTAGATGTTTTGCAAAAAATATTATCGGGAGAGTCACCTCAAGCTATTAAAGCTGAGCCTGCAATCAATGACGATGCAACAGTGAAAATTGATGCTTTAGAAAGTTCACAGAGAGCAAGCAATAAAAACATATTAAAAGCAGAGCCATCGGCTAAATCAAAATCTAGCTCAGGAGGAGGCAAAAAGATTGTTGTATTAGCTCTAGCCGTCACTTTGTCAGTAGCAGGCTATTTCGGTTTTACACAATATCAGCAACAACAAGCGTTAGAAAAACAAGCTTTAATTGCGAAACAAAGTGATAACAAAGCGTGGAAACAAGCAGATAATTTACGCACAGAACAAAGTTATCAGCTATATCTGGATAATTGGCCTCAGGGCCAGTACGCACAAAAAGCTCAACAAAAACTAGAGGATTTAAAAGCCCAAGCTGAGTTGGCAAAATTGAACTCAGAAGAACGTGCCAAACTAGAGCGTCAGCAAACAATAACCAAAGTACAACAACAGTTACAAGAGCTAGGATTTAAAACACCAACTCATGGCAAGTTAGATAGACGAACTCAAAAAGCAATTGAAGCTTTTGAGAATAAACAAAACATGTTGGTCACTGGCTCTGTCGATAGCATGTTAGTGTCAACATTAAATGATGTTGTTGAAAAAGAAAGACAAAAATTAATTAAACAAAAAGATGATGCCGATTGGAGCTATGCCAAAAGAACCCACACAGTCAAAAGCTATACTAACTATTTAACAAGACACTCAAGTGGCGCTTATGTAAATCAAGCGGTGAATAGTATCGACAAAATACGATGGGCTGATTCTATGAGGATTAATACGTCAGCAAGTTATCAAAGTTATCTATCAATGCAACCTAACGGTGATTACGTTATCAAGGCTAAGCAAAACATGGATAATACTAATTGGGCATTAGCGCGTAAGAACAATACGATAAATTCTTATCAAAACTACATCGATAACCAGCAGCAGGGGGGGTATTTATTAAAAGCTCAAGAAAATATTGCAGCGATAGTATTAGAAAATAGAAAAGTGTCGTTAACTATCAATGTGACCCCCAAAAATGCCGATATCAAAATAGTTAACGCTAAAGAAAAGTACGTAAAAGGGGTACGGTTATTACCAAAAACTTATCAAGTTGAAGTCTCAAACTTTGCCCATGACTCTAAAACAATAAATATAGATTTATCAAAAGAAAATCATACATTTAATGTAAAGTTAGTCTCAAATATGCCCAAAGCAATGGCTGACTTTACTAATACTCTAGTGGACATTCCATCCGGAACATTTTTATTTGGCTGTGAGGGAAGTAGTGTTTGTAAAAGTAAAGAAAAACCCGTTAAAGAAGTGAATATCAAAGCATTTAAATTGATGGCTACAGAAGTAACTTTTGCTATGTGGGATCTTTGTGTAATGGCAAAAGCCTGTACGCACAAACCTGATGATGAAGGTTGGGGACGTGATAACCGCCCTGTGATAAATGTTAGTTATAATGATGTAACTCAACAATTTATTCCTTGGCTAAATAAATCGCTAGGTGGTGAGTATAGGTTACCTTCTGAAGCTGAATGGGAATATGCCGCAAGAGCAGGCTCTACAACTCAATACCCTTGGGGTGACAAAATACAATGTTCTAATGCTTATTACGGAGTCACCTCTCAAATTTGCCCATCAATAGCTCAAGCTACAAAACCGGTAAAAAGCTATCAAGCGAATGCCTTTGGTTTGTACGACATGCAGGGTAATGTTTGGGAATGGGTGCAAGACTGCTGGAACCCTAATCACAAATTAGCGCCGAATAATGGTGATGCGCGTATGACAGGTGATTGCACTGCAGCCATTCATCGTGGTGGCTCATGGACTAGTTTTTCAAAAGAATTACGCTCATCTAATAGAGATTGGTATACACGCACACGCCGTGGAAAAAATGACGGTTTTAGATTAGCTTTTGGGCATTAATCATGACTAATAAACTAATGGTTTCGAAAGCTCATTTAATAAAGGTTAATGTATGCAAGAGTTAGACTATTCATTGCAAAGCGGTACCTTAATCGCCGAGTTTCGTATTCTCGACATTTTAGGTGTGGGTGGATTTGGGATTACGTATAAAGCTCAAGACACTCGCTTAGATAGATTAGTTGCCATAAAAGAGTTTCTCCCTGTTGAACTTGCCGCCCGTGGCAGTGACAGTAAAACGGTAATGCCTCGCACTAATGTTAGTGAAGACTATCAATACGGGTTAAAGAAATTTCTAGAAGAAGCAAAAACGTTAGCTAAATTTAACCATCCAAATATTGTCAAAGTACTGACCTTTATCGAGGAAAATGGCACTGCTTATTTAGTGATGGAATATGTTGAAGGTGAAGCATTAGATGAGCATCTTAAAAAAATTCATTTCAACGGCAATATGGCGGAAAGCCGTATCAGAGAAATTATTGAGCCCTTGCTTAAGGGCTTAGCACAAGTACACAAAGCAGGTTTACTGCACAGAGATATTAAACCGGGCAATATTTACCTACAAAATTCAGTCGATGCTAGTGATGATGAATATGGTAATAACCCCATGCTCATCGATTTTGGCGCCGCAAGGCAAAGTGTGGGTGAGAAATCTAAATCTATCAGCGCTATTATCAGTCAAGGTTACGCACCACCAGAGCAATACACAACTCGAGGTAAGCAAGGCCCCTATACCGATATTTATGCTATTGGTGCGGTTATGTATTACTTGGTTACTGGCGAGAAACCAGTTGAGAGTACTGACAGGCAGCATGATATTATTGATGAACAACCCGACCCGTTAACACCTATAGAGCAAAGTAGAGGCTACAGTGAGTCGCTTGTTAACGCTATAACTAAAGCTATGATGTTACGTGCTATGAGTAGGCCTCAATATGTTGCCGATCTACAAACTCTCTTGCTAGGAAACGAGCCTTCTTTAGAAGATAGTGAAAATATTGATGCTACTCGTAAAGTAGTTACTAAGCCACAGGTAACTGATGAAGGTAAAAAAACATATACTCAATCAGAGCCTTCACCTAAGAATAGTAAACCGATATTAATATTTAGTGTATTAGCAATAATTGCCTTTGGTGGTTACTTTGCCTTTGAGCAATACCAAATTAAACAAGCCGCTGAAATAGCAGAGCAAAATGAAAAACTACAAGCAATAGCGTTAAAACAACAACAAGATAAAGAGCTTGCGGATAAAAAATTAGTTGAAGATAAGCGTATACAACTCATTAAAGAGCAAAATGAAAAAGAGGCTTTGGAAAAGAAGCAAGAGAAACAACGTCAAGAGAAATTAAAAAAAATAGCCAAACGAACCGCACAAATCAAAAATGCTCAGCAACAATTAAATTTACTGGGTTTTCAAACGCCTGAACATGGAAAGCTTGATAAACGGACGCAAAAAGCTATTGAGGCATATGAAATCAAACGAGGTATGACTGTTACGGGGGAAATCGATGATTTATTACTCTCAGATTTATTGCAAGCCATTAAGGAACATCAAGAACAAGAGAAAAAGCAACAAGCAGATGCTAAAGAGTTGGCTGAAAAACTCGCATCCGAAAAAGCAAAAAAGGCTGCTAAAATTAAAGCAGATAAGATAGCCGCTGAAAAGGCAGAGGCTGATAGACAGTTGACTGAGTCAAAGAAAAGAGAGGAACTAGTCTCTAAAAAAATAGAGGAGCTAGTTGAGCGGCATAAGTCGATATATGAATTTACTCAGGAAAATAAATCAGAACTTCGAAAAAACTTTGTTAATCAGCTTATTGTTTTCGATGAATTTCGTCACCCTCAGCTAGGTGTTACTGGACGAAGTGTTAATAGTGAAATTGCACAGGCATTGGATCTTAAAATCGCGGAAGGAGCTTTTGTTGAAATAGTTTCTGACGGCTCTTTAAGTCAAAGTATAGGTATAGTTTCTGGAGATGTTATTACCAAAGTTAACGGGATTTCGATAAGTTCGTTTAGTGAATTAGCTGCCTATGTAGAATCAATTGGTGCAGGTAATCAAATAAAGCTTGCAGTTATTAGTAATAATGTTGAAAAGGAATATGTTGGAATATTAAAGCCTGGCCCTAAAATTAATTTAGGAGAAGATCTACCAAATGAATCAAGAGTTCCTGATACATTCAAGTATTTCTTTGGGGATAAAAGAGGAGATTCTCAAGCTAACAATCAAGTAAACATAATGGCAGGAAAAAGCCTTCATAAAATGTTAGAAGGCGCGACATTAGGTCATGATTCATCAGACAGTGGGGTTAGTGTTAATGACGTTATTAAAAGTTCTCCTGCGGAACTTATTGGTTTGAAAGCTGGTGATATTGTGATTGGTGTCAACCGTACTAAAGTGAGAACGTTAGTTGAACTTAAAGAGTATATGATTACAAAAAAAGGCGTTATGGCATTAAACATAAAGCGTGGTAATGCAAGTTTGTATCTCATGATTAGATAGTTACTGAACGAGTATTATTGGTTTTCTATAATGAAATACTTTACTTTTAAAAGAGAAGAAAATGAAATTATTGTTATTAAGTTTTGGCCTTTTTAACTTACTAATCAGCGGTTCGTCAATGGCGGCATGCGGCGAGTTTAATGAAAGTATGTTAGTCAGTGAGCCAACCCAGCGACTATATCAACTTCAAGATGCAGTCGATGACTGCGAAAGCTTAACGACGTTAGCACCGTTAATTACTGAATTAGTTCAACAAGGACAGTATAAACAAGCTAAATTATACCTAGCGATAGCACAAGATTATATCGTTAAACCTGAGGAAAAATCTCAGGTACGCTTACTCACTACACAGTATTATTTAGCACAAGACAAAGTATGCCAAGTTCATCAACTACTCAACTCAGGAAAAGCCAATAATGAAACAATGCCTGAAATAGAGCTGGCGTTAAATGATTATCAGCAAGCACACCCTATTAACAGTAAATCACTAAGCTGTATGTTATCGGCAAGCCGCTCACTTGCTAGCTCTCGAGGATTAAAACGCACCCATAGCATTAATATGGCGATAGCGTTTGAAAGTAACAGTGCCGACCTTACTGTAAAAGGTAAATCACAAGTTCAGCAATTAGCAAAATCATTACAAAGTCTTAAGTTAAAATCTTATAAAGTTAACTTTGTTGGTCATACAGACCTACGCGGTATGGCTAGTTACAATATGGTGTTATCTCAAAAACGTGCAGAATCTGTTTACCGTGAAGTTATTTTCCATCAACCAAGATTTACCGGTGAGATCAATTATTTTGGTAAAGGCGAAACTCAACCTAAAATAATTAAACAAAGTGAGCAAGCTCATCAGCTCAATCGTCGTGTTGAAGTGTATTTAACTAAAGATTAGTATCTTTAATGAGCAAATTAATAATAACAAGAATAAAGACAAGGAAATAACGTGCAAGAACTGGATTCATCATTAGCCATAGGCAGTCAGGTTGGCGATTATCGCATCATCGATATATTAGGGGCAGGCGGCTTTGGTATTACTTATAAAGCTGAAGACACTGTTATGCGCCGAATGGTGGCGTTAAAAGAATTCTTACCGCAAGAGTTGGCAGGGCGTAGTCAAGATGCATCAACTGTTATCCCTAAAACCAATTGTTCTGATGATTATAGTTATGGTCTAGATAAATTTCTAAATGAAGCGCGTACATTAGCCAAATTTAACCATCCTAATATTGTTAAGGCTTATACCTTAGTGCAAGCCAATGGTACTGCCTATTTAGTGATGGAATATGTGGAAGGTGAAGCGTTAGATGAGCACCTTAAGAAAATTCATTTCAATGGCAATATGGCAGAAAGCCGCATTCGTGAAATAATTGAGCCACTGTTAAAAGGGCTTGCTGTGGTTCACAAGGCAGGATTACTACACCGTGACATCAAGCCAGGTAATATCTATCTACAAAGTTCGAGTGATAATAATGAGCACAATAATAACCCTATGCTTATTGACTTTGGTGCTGCTCGTCAGAGCGTAGGCGAGAAATCTAAATCTATCAGCGCCATTATCAGCCAAGGTTACGCGCCACCAGAGCAATACACTTCTCGTGGTAAACAAGGCCCCTATACAGACATTTATGCTATTGGCGCTGTGATGTATTACTTAGCAACAGGCAACAAGCCGGTTGAGAGTACTGACAGGCAGCATGACATTATGGAAGGGGAGACAGATCCGCTGTTACCCATAGAAAGTGAGCAATTCAGTCAAGAATTTAAGCAAGCTATAAATCAAGCTATGGTGCTGGTGGTAAAAAAACGCTGTCAAAACGTTGAGCATTTACAAAAAATATTGGCAGGCGAGCAAGTTGTTTTGGCTGAAAACTTAGCTACAGATGAAGATGCAACACGTAAAGTTTCAAGCCAAGAAAAACCAACTCAACTACCGCCACAGACATCGCAAGCACTTAATCGCGAAGTAGAAAAAAGTAAAAGCTCAACTAACAAGGTAGTGCCTATTTTGGTTGTGGTTATATTATCAGTTGCGGGTTATTTTGGCTTCGAACAATATCAGGAGCAACAAGCACGAATACAGGCGGAGCAAAAACAAGCAATGGATAAAGCGGCTCAGCAGAAGCAAGCCGCATTAACATTGCAAAAACAAGAGCAAGAGCAAAAAGATAGACTTGAAAAAGAGAAAATTGCCAAGCAAGAAGTCGAACAGCAACGTTTATCTAAGCAAAGAAATAAAGTATTAACCATTCAGCAGGGGCTTCAGGAGTTAGGTTTTCAATCGCCAACTCACGGAGAAGTTGATATACGCACAGAAAAGGCGATAGAAGCTTTTGAAAAACAGCAAGGTATGTTAGTGACGGGCGCTGCGGATGATATTTTGCTAAAAGCATTGAAGGATGCAGTTGATGCTAAATTATTAAAGGATAAACGTGCTCGAGAGAAGCAAGCGGCGAAAGAAAAGGCAGCGAAAGAAAAGGCAATAGCAGAACAAAAAGCGGCAGATAAATTAGCTGCGGAAGTTGCTTTAAAGCAAAAACAAGAACGAGACAGGCTAGCGGCGATTGAAGCAAGTAAGGTGAATATTAATGTATCTGTGAGTCCTAGCGATGCCAATGTTATTATTGAAAGAAATGGTACTTTTTATAAAAATAAATCTCGGATACTACCGGGTAGTTATCAAATAACGGTCAAAAAAGAGGGGCATCAAAGCCAAAAACATCTTGTTGAGATAACTAAAAGTAATCATGAGTTAAATTATCAATTAAAAGAATATAGTGAAAGTGCCATGGAACTACCCGTCTTGTTGAAGGGAGATTACTGGAAATACAATATGGGGGGAGCAACTGCAGGTACAGTTGTGAGTCGTGTAGTAGGAGAAGATAGTTATAAAAGCAAAACTGCTTATGTTCTTGAAGGAGAATCAGTTCTACCTATACCCGAATCTCTACGTAATGCGAATGGGAAAGAAGCATTAGCAAAAAGTTCAACTATAAACTCTGAAAATAATACCTATTCGTCTCGTACTAAAATGTTACTTGATAAACGTACGCTTGAAGCATTAAAAATAAATACAGCTTACCTCTCTAGTAATTCAACTGAAATGGATTTGGATGGTCGAATTATTAAAGGTAAAAAGTGGCCAATGGAAGTTGGAAATAAATGGGAAACTATGAGTAGCAACATGACAACCTACAGTGAAGTTGTTGCAACTGAACTGATAAAAGTGCCTGCAGGGGAATTTTACTGTTTTAAAGTTCTCAATCGTACAGATGGTGGTAGCTTTATAATGGATATGACCACATGGTATAGCTCTGAGGTGAAGTTTATGGTGAAATATGAAATAAAAACATCATATACCGATAAGTCATTAAACTTACCTAATAGTACTACAACAACCGAATTAACAGAGTTTAATGTTAGTCATTAAACTCTGTAATTATACCTCTTCAAATAATAAGTATAATTGATTGATAAATGATGTTGCCCCTATAACGTAAAATAATAGGGGCAAACGTAGTGTTAAACCTAACTACCTATAGAAGAATCAAACCCTTCAGGTTTTAACGCTAACACAGACTGGTTGAGACGATATAAAATATTTTCAGCCGTGTTGCCAATAAATAAGCCTTTAATACCAACCCTAGCAACTGTGCCCATCACAACTAACTCGGCATCAACCGATTTAGCAAAGTTAGGAAGACTTTCTCTAGGATTCCCCTTTATTGATACTGACTCAACAGATACATAGTCCAGTGTTTCTTGGCTAATAGTACCTTGAACGGTTTTCATAAATACTTCAAAGTTTAGGTGGTGTTGCTCTTCAGCATTCTTGAGATACAGATCTACTTCACCTTCATCCTTTTTAAGGTATTGAGCATAGTTTACTGAATTATCATATTGAGTATACCAAGCTGAGACTATTTTAAGTTTACAGCCCCTATTAGCAGCAACAGAAGCTGCAGCAACAACGATATCTAAATTCAATTGCTCGCGAATACACCTTTCTTTATCGGGGTAGTTAGAGTCAACATCAACCGCAGCAACAATGGTTTGAGAGTCTTGTTTCTCTTCAGGGTTGATCAGTAAAACAGGGCAAGGGCATTGGCGTAAAAAGCCCATGTCGTTACTACCAAACAATTTACTTAAGAAGCCTTCATTTTCAGAGGGTTTAATAAGTAAATCAAAACCATTATCTTGAACTTTTTCAATCACATCGATATAAGAGTTGTTGAGTAAAGTGTCTTTTTCAATAACTAATCCGTCAGCGTAATCTTGAATGATCTTATCTCGCTCTAACTCTTTATTTTCAATAAAGGTTTCAATATCATCTTGGCTAAAACCAAGAGTGTCGGGGATTGTCGCATTTGTTAAGGTATACAAAACCGTTAGAGTTGCTTGGTTGTATTTTGCTACTTGTACGGCTTTATCTAGTGATAATTTATTGTCAACTGAGTCACTATAAACATAGAGTATATTATTAAACTTTAACATGCTGTTCTTCCTTATCTTAAGCTTGTAATGTAAAGCAATACCGAAAAAAACTAATATCAAGATTAGCAATTATCACCATAAATACAATAGCCTAAGTAACAAGATTTGTTTATATTTGTTACTTGTTTGCTAATCATATTTATTGTCATTTTCGACAATTTTTACAAACAGAAAGCCAATCAGCTAGATAGTTAAGAAATGATTTTGATCTCGCTCACATCTTATTACCCAAACTGCATTAGCTTCATAATAAGTGATTAATATACTCTAGGATATATGCTGAACATTACTTGTGTGTTACAAGGTTAAATAGCTATTATTTCCTACCATTTTTAATTATTTCACGTGCCATTTCATCGGCAATAAAACCGGTAGGTTTATTAGTGTTTTCAGCTTTAGCAAAAACGTTAAGTAGCGTGTTATATATCTCTTCTACCTTTTTAGTCGCTTTATCAGCACAGTAATCATCTTCAAAAGAAATATTAATAATACCGCCTGCATTTATCACATAGTCTGGAGCATATAAGATTCCCTTTTCGACTAAAGCTTGATCGTGACGAGTCTCGGCAAGTTGGTTGTTAGCACAACCGGCGATAATTTTTGCTTTTAAACGGTTAATCGTATCATCATTAATACTTGCGCCAAGAGCACAAGGGGCATAAATATCAACATCTTGGTCATAGATCTCATCTAAGCCCACAACGGTGGCATTAAGCTCAGTCGCAGCTTTATCAAGTGCACTTTTATTGATGTCAGTAACGATTAAAGTTACTCCAGCTTGATGCAAATGTTCGCATAAACCATAACCCACACTTCCTAAGCCTTGTACAGCCACTTTGAGGCCAGTTAAGTCATCACGGTTAAGCTTGTGCTTAACGCAGGCTTTAATGCCTAAAAATGTACCTAGAGCGGTAAACGGCCCAGGATTACCACTTTTACCTTCGGTACCAGTGACGAACGGGGTTACTGTATTGGCAATAGCGATATCACCCGTAGTAATATTGACATCTTCTGCACTTAAGTATCGTCCATTCAACCCGTTAAGCGCTTCTCCGAATGCTTTAAAAAGCGCCTCAGATTTAATTTTTGTAGCATCGCCAATAATAACTGATTTACCACCACCCATTTTTAACCCGGCCATCGCATTTTTATAGGTCATGCCTTTAGATAAACGCAATGCATCAACAAGTGCTTCTTCATCACTGGCATAGTCCCACAATCTACACCCACCAACAGCAGCGCCTAGTTTAGTATTATGGACGGCGATAATAGCTTTTAATCCTGATGCTTTATCACTACAAAATACCACCTGTTCATGATCATCAAAATCAACTAAATCAAAAAGTGCCATGCGTTATTTCCTCATTAAATACGACTTAAACCAAAAAACAGATCATTATTGTTAAGTTCACAATGAATTAATCCGATTGGTATTGTTCTTCATTATTTGTGCGAACCTTATCACTTCATATTTATGTTAACTAGTTGGGCTATTGTAATTATAGCTGAGCTGACAAGGTGAAAGTGTTCAGATATAGGTACACTGACCACGTGGCATTAATATTTGTTGATTGACTATGATTTTTTACTTCTTGAGGCCGTTCCGTTTCATTATATAAACAGAATGGCATGCTTATGTTATTAGATTGTTTACTGAGTTTTTAGAAGATATATAAATGATACAAAAATGAGATACTAGAGATTTATGCCCATAAAGAGCATGAAGCTATTATCTTATATAATTAATCAGGATATATATAAATAGTATTGAAGGATAATTTTGAATTCACACACCATGAAGGACTGGAATCTATTATCTAATATGGGGAGCGTGTCTATTATTAATCTTGAATGGGTAAATATCAGGATATATATAAATGGTACGGAAGGAGAGACTTGAACTCTCACGCCGCGAGGCACTGGAACCTATTATCTAATATGGGTAGCGTGTCTATTATTCAGCTTGAATGGGTAAATATCAGGATATATAAATGATACGGAAGGAGAGACTTGAACTCTCACGCCGCGAGGCACTGAAACCTATTATCTAATATGGGTAGCGTGTCTATTATTAATCTTGAATGGGTAAATATCAGGATATATATAAATGGTACGGAAGGAGAGACTTGAACTCTCACGCCGCGAGGCACTGGAACCTAAATCCAGCGTGTCTACCAATTCCACCACTTCCGCATTTATATATTTCAAGTTTTGAAGAGACTTGAGCTCTTATTTCATGAGGCATTGAAACTTGCTGTTTCTACAATGCAGAAAGCATGTTAATCAATGCACCATTTATGTATTTTGATATTTTTCTAGTAAGAAAATAAATTTATACAAATAAAATGGCAGGGATAAGAGGATTTGAACCTCTGAATGACGGGATCAAAACCCGCTGCCTTACCGCTTGGCTATATCCCTACAGATTTGTAAATAACATTGCAGATTTTTTCTTATTGGGATAATAAGTAAAAATGGCAGGGATAAGAGGATTTGAACCTCTGAATGACGGGATCAAAACCCGCTGCCTTACCGCTTGGCTATATCCCTGCAATGTATTTACTCATATATAAATGGTACGGAAGGAGAGACTTGAACTCTTACTTCGAAGAGCAAACTCTGGAACCGTACATTCCTAACATAAGCAGCGTGTCTACCTATTTCACCGCCTATATAAATGGTACGGAAGGAGAGACTTGAACTCTCACGCCGCGAGGCACTGGAACCTAAATCCAGCGTGTCTACCAATTCCACCACTTCCGCATTTATATATATCAAGTTTTTAAAGAGTCCTGAACTCTACTTGTTAAGAAAAGAATGGTGGCTACACCGGGATTTGAACCTGGGACCCCATCATTATGAGTGATGTGCTCTAACCAGCTGAGCTATGTAGCCTTTCCTTCTTGCCTCTCAGCAAGTGGCGCGTATTATGCAAATCTGATTGCCTTACGTCAACCGTTTTTTTTGAAAAAACATGACTTTTTATTTGTTTGGCTATTGCCTGTGCAATTTGCCTGTAATCTACACAAAAAAAGCATTCGTAACGAGTAAAGTTATCGAATGCTTTTATAAAGACACTTAAGAAACTATTACTTATCTATCTCTAGCTTCTTCTGCTAGATGTGCAGAATATTTACTTAGGTTATCTATTTCAGCTTTCACTGTTTTTGAAGGAAGCTTACCAATGATAAATTCACCCACTTCTAACGCTTTAGCCTTCGCTGCAAAAATAAGTAAATTGTCACCGTTACATGCAAGGTCACCATATATATTACGAATCTTTATTTTATTTTGCTTTAGAAATGATCTTAAGCGGTTTTTATCATTCGCTTGCACATATTCACAAATTCGTAATGAGAGATTGTTAGCTTGTGCTGTAGGAGCTAACATAGAAGTTGCGAATAACATTCCTGCTACGGTTATTGTTTTTTTCATAATAAACCTTTTCGTTATTGTTTTGACTAATATGAGTCGTTTTACTTGTGTAAGTGTAGTGTACTTTTCGAATTTTGAAATACGTTAAGTAATTATAATTAAACGTTAAAGCGAAAATGAACTACATCTCCATCTTTAACAGGATATTCTTTACCTTCTAAGCGCCATTTTCCTGCTTCTTTTGCGCCTGATTCACCGTTAAACTCGATAAAATCAGCAAAAGCAACAACTTCAGCGCGAATAAATCCTTTTTCAAAGTCCGTATGTATAACGCCTGCAGCTTGTGGTGCTGTCGCATTTTGTTTTACTGTCCATGCTCTAACTTCTTTAACACCTGCCGTAAAGTAGGTTTGTAAACTTAATAAACCATAACCAGAGTTGATAACACGGTTAAGTCCAGGCTCTTCTAAACCCATTTCAGCCATGAATTCGTCTCTATCTTCTTCGTCCATCTCAGATAGTTCGCCTTCAATCTCTGCACATACTGCAACTACAACCGCGCCTTCTTTATCAGCGATAGCTTGAACAACATCTAAATAAGGATTATTTTCAAAACCATCATCATTAACGTTCGCTATGTACATGGTAGGCTTGATAGTTAAAAAGTTTAAGTAAGAAACTGCAGCTACTTCTTCTTTAGTTAACTCTAAAGAGCGAACCATATTGCCATCTTCAACGTGCTTTAATATCTTTTCCAAAACAGGCACTTCAAATTTTGCATCTTTGTCGCCGCCTTTCGCTCTTTTCGCTTGACGTTGAATTGCTCGTTCAGCGGTATCCATATCGGCTAATGCTAATTCGGTATTGATAACATCAATATCTTCAGCAGGGTCAATTTTATTAGCAACATGAATAATGTTGTCATTTTCAAAACAACGAACTACATGACCAATAGCATCTGTTTCACGAATGTTAGCTAAAAACTTATTACCTAAGCCTTCACCTTTAGATGCACCAGCTACTAAGCCCGCAATATCAACAAATTCCATTGTTGTAGCAATGACACGTTCAGGTTTTACTATCTCTGTTAGCTGATCAAGGCGAGGGTCTGGTACAGGTACAACACCAGTATTTGGCTCAATAGTACAAAAAGGAAAGTTAGCTGCTTCAATGCCTGCTTTGGTAAGTGCATTGAAAAGGGTTGATTTACCGACGTTGGGTAGGCCAACGATACCACATTTAAATCCCATGATTGATACCTATTAAATTTGTTGATGTTACTTTGGAATAATTCCATCGTGTGTATGTGTAGCGTTTTAACTGCTCACTTATGATAAGAGGGCAGTGTTATTAAATTGCTTTAAATGCGTGCAGACGTTGTTGTGCTTTTTTTAAATCATCTTGCTGCCAGATCTCAAAACAGCGAGTGGCTTCATCTATAGCTTGTTCAATTAATACTTGTTCGCTTTGGGGAGCTTTACCTAGTACATGACCAGTAACTCTATCTCGGTGACCGGGATGACCGATACCAATTCGTAAGCGATAAAATTCTTTATTATTTGCCATGCGCGCAATAATGTCTTTTAAACCATTATGACCACCATGACCGCCACCTTTTTTAATTTTAACTGCGCCGGGTAACATGTCTAACTCATCGTGAGCAATAAGAATGTTTTCAACCTCGATACGAAAGAAATTAGCCAGAGGAGCAACTGCTTGACCACTGCGATTCATAAAGGTTGTCGGAATTAAAAGGTGAACGAGTTCGCCGCCTATTAAACCCTTACCGTAAAGGCCAGAGTATTTTTTTTCAGGGCGAAGAGAGATGTTATGGCGCTGTGCTAGTTCTTCTACAAACCAAACACCGGCATTGTGACGTGTTCTTGTATATTCGGGGCCAGGATTACCCAGCCCCGCAATCAGTTTAATACTCATGTAAAGTAATAATTATTAAACTGTTATTCTTCAGAAGCTGTTTCTTCTTCAGCAGCTTCTTCGCCATCGTCATCTTTGCTTGCTTTAGGAGCATTAGCAGTTACAACAGCTTGGTCATGGCTTTCGCCTTTAGCTAACTCATCTGATGTTACGCCTTTAGGGAAAGTAACGTCTGATAAATGAACTGTTTGACCAACTTCTAAGTCTGCTAAGTCTACTTCAATAAACTCAGGTAAGTCTTTTGGTAAACAAGAAATAGCAATTTCAGTGATGTGATGAGCAATGTTTGCACCAGTCTTAGCTACAGTCTCTTCATTGATGAAGTGAATTGGAACATTAGTATGGATAGCATGTTTTGCATCAATACGCATGAAATCCATGTGCATTATGATGTTTTTGAAAGGGTGACGTTGCATATCTTTAATTAAACATTGAACTTTTTTCTTGCCAATGATTAATGTTAATACGCTTGAGTAGAAAGCTTCTTCTTGTTGAGCACGTAAAACAGTTTTGTGCTCTAAAGTTAAAGATACTGGCTCTTGGCCTTCACCGTAAATGATTGCAGGAATTTTATTCGCGTGACGTAGGCGGCGGCTCGCACCTTTCCCTGTATCAGTACGTACTTCTGCATCCAAAGTAAATAAATCAGTCATGATATATACTCTTATATTGTATAAATTAATTAAATCTTGTTTTTTGCGACCAAAAACAAGGGTATTCGCTCTTTTCTTTTAAGATTATTCTTAGTTAAGAATGATCTCTAGATAAAAAAGGCGCGGCATAATAACACTAGCGATAACGTAAAGCTATTTAAAGCGCATAAAAAAAGCAGATATTAATAAATATCTGCTTTTAAAAGCTCAAATTTAGCTTGTGCTCATCAATTAAAGATTAATGATCAAACATCGCTGAAATTGACTCTTCATTACATACACGGCGAATTGCTTCACTAAGCATGCCACTTAATGTTAATTGACGAACCATTTTCAATTTTTGAATTTCTTTTGATAAAGGAATTGAATCGGTTACAACCACTTCATCAATCACTGAATTTTTAATATTTTCAGCAGCATTACCTGATAAAACAGGGTGAGTAGCGTAAGCGATAACACGTTTAGCACCGTGATCTTTTAATGCTTCAGCCGCTTTAGCTAGTGTACCGCCAGTATCAATCATATCATCGACAATAATACAATCACGGTCTTTCACATCACCAATAATATGCATTACTTGTGCAACATTGGCTTTTGGACGACGTTTGTCAATAATGGCTAAATCGGCGTCATCTAATAGTTTGGCCACTGCACGTGCGCGTACAACACCACCAATATCAGGAGAGACGACAACAGGGTTATCTAACTCACGGTTTTTCATATCTTCTAAAAGAATAGGTGTACCAAAAGCATTATCGACAGGAACGTCGAAGAAACCTTGGATTTGCTCTGCATGTAAATCCACGGTTAAAACGCGGTCAACACCAACACTTGATAAGAAGTCAGCTACTACTTTCGCAGTAATTGGCACACGAGCACTACGTACACGTCTGTCTTGGCGTGCATAGCCAAAGTAAGGAATAACGGCAGTGATTCTACCTGCTGATGCGCGACGGAATGCGTCAATCATCACAATTAATTCCATTAGGTTGTTGTTCGTTGGCGCACAGGTTGATTGAACAATAAAAACATCGCTTCCACGAACATTTTCATTAATTTCAAAGCTAATTTCACCATCGCTAAAACTGCCAATTTTGGCTTCACCTAAAGTGATATATAGGCGATTTGCAATTTGTTTGGCCAGTTCAGGGGTGGCATTACCCGCAAAAATCTTCATGTCAGGCACAGTCAGTTCCTCAGAAACTTTTGACATTAATATTAGTAGCTGAAATTAACCCTAGTTGAATAGGTTAGAATCAGCAAATTAGGTTGAACTTTTCAATTGCTCAATCACTGAGCATAAAGGCGATTTATTTAATCCTTGAGCAACGAATGAACTCACTCCCTTAGGAAGTTTCGCTTGTAAGTCGCACGCCTCTTGTTGACTAGAAAAACGTGAAAAAACACACGCTCCCGTTCCAGTCATTCTAGACGGCGCATATTCTACCAACCAAGCCAGTAGGTTGGCAACTTCAAAGTAATGTTTTATTACCATGGTTTGACAATCATTATGGTACTTTGCTGCTTTTACTGTGCTGTCAGCAAATAAATCAGCATCTTGGTAATCTTTATTAAAGTCATTACTGATAATTTTTGGTCTATTTCTAGGTAAATCTGTTGAGGTAAAGACACTTGCTGTTGATATGCTGACATCAGGTTTAGTGATTAAGTACCAAGATTCTTCAGGCTCAACTGGTGTTAAATGTTCACCTACACCTTGGGCAAAGGCAGAGAATCCATGGACAAAAATAGGTACGTCTGCACCTAAAGTTAATCCTATTTCAGCTAACTCATCATGGCTAAAATTTAATTGCCAAAGGGTGTTTAATGCGACAAGTACCGTAGCTGCATTTGAAGAGCCTCCACCTAAACCACCCCCCATAGGAAGTACTTTATCAATACTAATAGTGGCACCTAAAGGTCTTATTTGTGTATTTACCCTGCTTGTTGATTGTTGAGTTAACGCTTTCTCTTGTAATAAGAGTGCCGCTTTAACAATAAGGTTATCTTTATCTTCTACGCCATCAATGGGGGTTAGCAGGGTAATCGAGCTATTATCTGTTACGGTGATTTCTAATGTGTCGCAGTAATCAACAAATTGAAATAAGGTTTCTAGTTCATGATAGCCATCGTTTCGCTGGCCAACGACATGTAAAAATAAGTTAAGTTTTGCGGGGCTGGGGAATTGGTAACTATTGTTGGTAAATTTATTCATCTAAAGACCATGTTTGAATTGATACTTTAATTAGTAGGTTATCTTTTTCGATGGTGAATTTTGTCGCCATGGGCAAGCCTTTCACGTACTGGTATTTGTCGTATTCAACTTGCCATAGCGAATTATTGTAATTACTCGATAGGCTAATAGGTAATTGTGTTTCAGAATGCCATTTTATAGTGTCGGATTCTGAAAATGGTAAACCTTTTAGCCAAAATGATAATGCCTCTATTGGCAGTGTAATACCGGTAAGGGATTGCAGTAAATTAGATAGGTTTTGAGTTTGATATTCTTTACCGTCAACTTTTAATAAATGCTGGTCATAATTAGATTCTAGGTGCAAAACATTAATACCTAGATAACTGTTTAGGTTTAATTCTTGTGTTTGTTGTTCATCATTAACTTGCCAATAAATAGAAGCACTTTCTCGTTTACTTTTACCTGTAACGGTTTTTTCTATAAAAGCAATTTTGCCTCGCAGTTGCCATTGTTTCTTGTCGAGTAGCTTTGCTGTTCTTTGCTCAACAGTCATGGGGGTAATGCCTTGCACAAGCGTTGGTTTAGTAGCGCAACCAGTAAGAATGCTAACGATTAAAAATATATAAATTAAGGAGAAGTTTGTTGTGCGCATGAATTACATATAGGTACGTAGATGAAATGGTATTGGAACATAGCCAATTCAGCAATTCAACTTAAGACTTTGCAAGAAGTTACAAATTGAAAAATGTTGATACTTTTTTGTGATTTTTATCCTAGATCATATTTTAAAAGCTTACCATGCGTTATACTAGCCTTGTTAGTAAGTAAAATATCAATAGGTTTATTACATTGTCCATAGTTGCTGTTGGAATTAATCACAAAACTGCTCCCGTTGCAGTCAGAGAAAAAATATCCTTTAACCCGGATAAACTCTCTGTTGCCTTACAAGAAATGTTGTCTGCAGTGCAATGTCGTGAAGTTGCTATTTTATCTACCTGTAATCGAACCGAACTCTACCTTGTTCAAGACGGTGACTATACCCTTACACAAGAACGATTAGTTAAGTGGTTAGAAAGTTACCACAATGTACCTGCCTCCACTATCTTACCTAGCATCTATTGGCATCAAGATCAGCAAGCGGTAAACCATATGATGCGCGTCGCTTGTGGTTTAGACTCGTTAGTGCTGGGCGAGCCGCAAATATTAGGACAAATGAAGCAAGCTTATTCGCAAGCAAAAGCCGCAGGCTCTATGGCTTTAGTTATGGATAGGTTATTTCAACGTACTTTTGGTGTTGCTAAACAAGTACGTACGGAAACAGATATTGGTACTAGTGCGGTATCCGTTGCTTTTGCTAGCGTTAATTTAGCTAAACATATTTTTGCCAGTCTTGAGAAAGTACGTGTTTTACTTGTTGGCGCGGGTGAAACAATTGAGTTAGTGGCTAAACATTTATACGAAAATAATGTCGGTAAAATTACCGTTGCCAATCGCACTATTGAAAAAGCTGAAGGCATGGCGAAAAAGATTGGCGCTGATGTCATAACTTTAGCGCAAATACCTCAACTTATGTGCGAAGCAGATATTGTTATTAGCTCCACAGGTTCGACACTACCTTTAATTGGTAAAGGTATGGTAGAGCAAGCGCTAACCCAGCGTAGGCATCAGCCTATCTTTATGGTTGATTTAGCCGTCCCTCGTGATATAGAAGAGCAGGTTGGTGATTTGGATGACGTATTTCTTTACACCGTAGATGATTTACAAAGCATTATTGCTCAAAACCTAGAGAATAGAAGAAAAGCCGCGGTTGAAGCAGAAAGCATAGTCAATAGCCAGTCGAATAGCTTTATGTCTTGGTTACGCGGTTTGAATACTCAAGATACTGTGGTTAGCTATCGAAAACAGTGTTTGTCTGAGCGAGATTTACTCCTTGAAAAGGCAATATCACAATTAAATAGTGGTAAAAATGCTGAAGGGGTTATGAATGAGCTGGCAACTAAATTAACCAATAAACTAATGCATGCACCAACGAGCGCTTTGCAGTCTGCCGCCCAAGGTGGTGAATTAGATAAGCTTATTTATTTGCGCGATATTTTTGATATTGATAGCGGTAAATAATATCCCCTGATACTTTGCTATTTTCACTTACGTAATATACACAAACCTTTATCTATGTAAAAATTGCTATTGTGCTAGAATAGCAGTCGTTTAGTTTTTCTCTCGATTAAAACTCCCTTATTAATAAGCAAAAAAGAAAAGATAATTTTAATGAAATCGTCAGTATATCAAAAGCTTGAAGGCTTAGTTGAACGCTTTGAAGAAGTTCAAGCCTTATTATCAGATCCTGAAACTATTGCAAATCAAGAAAAGTTTCGCGCATTGTCCCAAGAGTTTAAGCAATTAGAGCAAGTTACTTCCGTATTTAATAACTATAAAGAAGCAGAAGATGACTTTTCCACTGCTGAGTTAATGTTAAAGGACGATGATCCTGATATGCGTGAAATGGCGCAAGAAGAATATAAAGAAGCTAAAAAAGCAGTAGCTGATTTAGCCGATGAGCTACAAATTTTATTATTACCACGTGATCCAAACGACGACAATAACTGTTTTGTTGAAATTCGTGCCGGTGCAGGTGGTGATGAAGCTGCTATTTTTACAGGCGATTTATTCAGAATGTACAGCCGATATGCTGAAAAGCAAGGTTGGAAAATTGAAGTAATGAATGCCAATGAAAGTGAGCAGGGCGGTTATAAAGAAATGATCATGAAAATAAACGGTGAAGGCGTTTATGGTCATATGAAATTTGAATCAGGTGGCCATCGCGTTCAGCGTGTCCCTGAAACTGAGTCACAAGGGCGAGTTCATACATCGGCGTGTACTGTGGTTGTTATGCCTGAAATACCTGAATCTCAAGCAATTGAAATTAATAAGGCTGACTTAAGAATTGATACCTTCCGTGCCTCAGGCGCTGGTGGTCAGCATGTTAACAAAACAGATTCAGCAATACGAATTACCCATATCCCGACGGGAGTTGTTGTTGAGTGTCAAGATCAACGTTCACAGCATAAAAACCGTGCACAAGCTATGTCTGTTCTTCAAGCTAGACTACAACAAGCAGAAGATGAAAAGCGTCGTAGTGAGGAAGAGTCTTCTCGTCGAAATTTAGTGGCAAGTGGCGATCGCTCTGAGCGCATTCGTACTTATAACTTTCCTCAAGGCCGCATGAGTGATCACCGTATCAACTTAACTTTATACCGCTTAAACGAAGTGATGGAAGGTAACTTGCAATTGGTCATGGAGCCAATTATGCAAGAAAACCAAGCCGATTTATTAGCTGAGCTTGCGGCACAAAATTAATTTAATGACCACTGATATGCGTATGCGTTTGGTTGGCGATAACTCTATTGCCAACTTGCTTGAACAAGGCCAGCATGTTTTAACTGCTGGCTCTGATAGTGCTTTACTTGATACTCAAATATTAATTGCTTTTGTGATTGATAAACCTCGCAGCTACTTATTTACTTGGCCAGAGAAAAAGTTAACAGAGCAACAAGTTGAACGTTTTATTAATTTACTTTCTCGTAGGTATTTAGGTGAGCCTATTGCTTATATCGTTGGTGAGAAAGAGTTTTGGTCCCTACCACTTAAAGTTTCTCCTGCCACACTTATTCCTCGCCCTGATACTGAAACTCTAGTTGAATTAGTACTTGATTGTTTTGGTGACCATCACGATATTAATTGTTTAGATTTAGGCACAGGTACAGGTGCTATAGCATTAGCACTGGCTAGCGAAAAGCCAACATGGAATATTGATGCTGTCGATTTTAACGAAGATGCGGTAAAACTAGCGCAGCTTAATGCCGAAAACTTAAAGTTATCCCACATTAATATTTTTCAAAGTGATTGGTTTGAACAAATTGAATTGGCTAAAAAATTTGAGATTATCGTTTCGAATCCTCCTTATATTGATAGTGAAGATAAAAATTTATCGCAAGGAGATGTACGTTTTGAGCCAGCATCAGCACTTATTGCTAAAGAGCTAGGTTTAGCTGATATCAAACATATTGCTGATACCGCACGTGATTTCTTAACTTCTCAGGGGGCTTTGTTTATTGAACACGGCTCAACGCAAGGAGAAGATGTCAGAGAGATATTAAGCGGCTTTGGCTATAAAAATGCACAAACTAAACAAGACTTAAATAGCCAAGAACGTATTACCTGGGCTGTTTTAGCAAATAAAAGCATTAACTAACATAATAAAAAATTAGGGGAAAACAATGTTTAAACATATACATATGACATTAGCAGTAATCAGTGTCAGCCTTTTTACTTTACGTTTCTTTTGGACTTTAGTTAATTCAACTAAATTACAAGCTAAATGGGTAAAGATCACTCCTCACATAGTTGATACTTTATTATTGACTGTCGGTGTTGTCATGGTCGTACAATATGCTATTAACCCATTAGAGCAGTTATGGCTTTTAGAGAAGTTATTTGCGGTAGTTGCGTATATTTTTACGGGTTATTACACCTTAAAGTTAGCCCGAAATAAAAGCATGCAAATTATTGGCTATTTAGGTGCTATTGGTTGGGTCATGTTAATTGTTCGTCTTGCAATGACTCGAGAGCCATTGTTTCTACTGTAAATATATAAACGTTATTTAATTATTAAGTTGTTATGAATACTTCGTTATTACCAGAATTATTATTGTCAGAGTTAACCTCTGAGAAAAAAGATTTGTTACAAACTCTCGTGTTACTTGAAGAGTATATTTTTCAAGGATTAAGTGTTGCTAAAGTTGTTGATGAGGAGAGTTTAGCTACTGGGCAGTCTCTTGATACGTTAGAAAGGATTATTGAGCAGTGCCAAGCTGTAATTAGCGATATTGAATCACCATTAGATCAAGCTGAAGTACTATTAAACGAACTATTTTATCAGCATTTATTTATTGATAAATATAAAAGTGAGTGGCCGGTGGAAGCTTTCATGGTATCAGCGAGCTTAAATCAACGATTAATGTCACCTATTGTTAAAGCTGCTGTCGTCAGTGAAATTATTAACGCTTGTGGCTTTCAATGTGATTTAGTTTTTGTGCCATCTAAAGTGATGCTGCGCCTATGTTGCGACAATGATTATGCGATTATTTTTGATGCAATTTCAGGTGAGTCTCTTGATTGGCATGAATTGGATTTATGTCTAGATGATGCAGAAGGGGACCCTAGTCAGCATGAACTTGCTAGTATGAATCGCTCTTCAATATTGGTGGAATATTTAAGTGCACTTAAAAATGCCTTAATTCGTGAGCAGGCATTCGATAAGGCATTGTTGTGCGTAGATGTTCTACTGTCACTAAATCCTGACGATCCGCATCAAAGGCGTGATCGTGGCTTTTTGCTTCATCAGTTAGATTGCTTTAAAGTGGCTGTCGATGATTACCGTTACTTTGTTGAACAGTGCCCAAGTGATCCTGCGGCGCAATTACTCAAGATACAACTTGATAATATCACCTTAAGTGACCCAACTTTTCACTAATAGGCTCAATAATTTATACAGCTTAGAGAAAATATAGGAAATTAGATGTCTGCACCTTTGATAACCAATGACGCAACCGTGTTAGGTTTGTTAGCTATAATTTTAGGCTTTATCTTTACTACCTCAAATAGTCAAAACCCATTTTGGAAAAAGTTTTATAAGTACATTCCAGCGTTATTACTCTGTTATTTTTTACCTTCATTGTTAAACACCTTCAATATAGTCGATGGTGAGGGATCAAAAATTTATTATGTCGCTTCTCGTTATTTACTACCGGCATGTTTAATATTATTAACCATAAGTATTGATTTAAAAGGTATTATCAATTTAGGACCTAAAGCACTAATATTATTTTTAACCGGTACCTTAGGTATTGTTATTGGCGGTCCTATCGCTATATTAATTATGAGTGCTGTTTACCCTGAAGCTGTTGGCGGTGTTGGCACTGAAGCAGTATGGCGTGGTATGGCTACGGTTGCAGGAAGTTGGATTGGCGGTGGTGCGAATCAAGCTTCGATGAAAGAAATGTTCGATGTTGGGGGGAATATATTCTCCGCTATGGTTACTGTTGATGTCATTGTGGCAAATATCTGGATGGCAGTCTTATTATTTATGGCAGCGAATCATAAGGCTATTGATGCCAAAACAGGTGCCGATACTTCAGCGATAGAAGAATTAAAAGTAAAAGTTGAAACGTATCATGCTGAGCATGCCAGAATGCCAACATTAAATGACTATATGACCATTATTGCTATTGCCTTTGGTATTACTGGTTTCGCACATTTTGCTGCTGATTTCTTAGGGCCTTATTTTGGTAATAACTTTGCTTGGGCATCGGAATATAGTCTAAATAGTAAATTCTTTTGGCTAATTGTTATTTCAACAACGATTGGTATTAGTTTATCTTTTACTCGCGTGAGACATATTGAAGCGTACGGGGCCTCAAAAGTTGCTTCTAGCTTTTTGTATATTTTAGTGGCATCTATTGGTTTGCACATGAATGTAACAGCCATTGCTGAAACACCGATGTATTTTGTACTTGGGGCAATTTGGATGTTAATCCATGCATGTTTAATGTTAGTGGTAGCTAAAGCGATAAAAGCACCATTATTTTATATGGCGGTTGGCTCACAAGCGAATGTTGGCGGGGCTGCTTCGGCGCCTGTTGTTGCATCAGCATTTCACCCATCATTAGCACCTGTTGGGGTATTATTAGCGGTACTAGGTTATGGTGTTGGAACTTACATGGCTTATATTTGTGCGCTACTGATGCAATCTGTATCGCCGTAAAACAAAGATTAAATTAATGTAGCGCTAAATAATTGAACATATAGCTACGTAAATAAAGGAAATTAAAGGATATGATAAAGTCTGTAAATGTACAGTCAATCGAAGTAGCAAATGATAAACCATTCGTTTTATTTGGTGGTATGAATGTGCTCGAATCACGTGATTTAGCGATGAAAATTGCTGAGCATTACGTTGAGGTTACGCAAAAATTAAATATACCTTATGTGTTTAAGGCATCATTTGATAAAGCTAATCGTTCGTCGGTTCATTCATATCGAGGTCCAGGACTTGATGAAGGCTTAAAAATTTTTGAAGAGATTAAGTCAACTTTTAATGTACCTATTATCACTGACGTACACGAACCATACCAAGCACAGCCTGTTGCTGATGTTGTTGATGTCATTCAGTTACCTGCCTTTTTAGCTAGACAAACTGATTTAGTGGTTGCTATGGCCAAAACAGGGGCAACCATTAATGTTAAAAAGCCCCAGTTTTTAGCTGCCCATGAAATGAAACATATCATTAATAAGTTTGGCGAAGCAGGTAATGAAAATATTATATTGTGTGAGCGTGGTAGTTGTTATGGCTATAATAATCTAGTTGTAGATATGCTTGCGATGGATGAAATGCGCAATTATGCCCCGGTGATTTTTGATGCTACACACGCATTACAAAAGCCAGGTGGTAGAAGTGACAGTGCTGATGGCAGACGCGCACAAGCCGCCCAGTTAACCCGAAGTGGTATGGCTATTGGTATTGCGGGGTTGTTTATTGAAGCGCATCCTGATCCAAGTGTTGCAAAGTGTGATGGACCTTGTGCTTTACCTCTAGATAAACTTGAGCCTTATTTAGCACAAATGAAAGCCATTGATGACTTAGTTAAAGGTTTCGAGCCATTAATCACAGATTGATAGCAAGCTAAGTATTTAAGACATAAAAAAAGCTGTCAGTTGACAGCTTTTTTAGTTTTTACCTTCAAGTAAAATGTGCGAGCATTTTTTGATGATGTTTACGATAAAGTTACTCACTGATACGTGTTACTTTAGTTAACGTTACCGATTTATTTTCTTTAGCAATATTTTTTTGTTCAGCCATTGAGTTATCTAATTTACTGTTAGTGAAATCATTTTCAATAGTTAAAGTAGAGAATGATAATGCTAAATTATCTTGAGCTTGCTGCATTAAGTTAATCTCTTGTACTGGCTCAGCTTTTATCAGTTCACTTGCTTGAGCAATTGCAGCTAGACCAGAAACAAAGTAAACCATAACCATTGAGGTTGCAGCTATTGCTAATTTGTATGAATTTGTTTTTTTCATGTTGTTATTTCCTATTTGACCTAATAATAAATGTTTTGTTTACTCTACTTATTTAGAGTGGATAGATTTATTAGGACTTACTCTCTTGCATGTTCGTTATGAAAATATAAGCTGTGGGTTGGGGTCACAGCTTATATTCCGTAGAACGTTGAGATGATGTCCTTCATCTACGGACGCTATAATACGTAAAATATTAACGAAATAAAAATGACTAATATTAATGTTATTCATTAGAAAAACTAATGCGAAGGTGTTAGTATTGAAAATTGAGATATTGTGTAACCCATATTGTAACTTTTCAGAGAAGGAATAAAAGGCTTGGCTAGTAGACTCCCACCTTTGAACGCTTTGAGGGCATTTGAAGCTTCAGCAAGACAGCTGAGCTTTACCCGCGCGGCAGAAGAGTTGTTTGTAACTCAAGCAGCCGTTAGTCATCAAATTAAAGCGCTGGAAGAGCATTTAGGCATAAAATTGTTTATGCGAAAAAATCGTGCATTATTATTAACGGAAGAAGGTCAATCTTATTATCTCGATATTAAAGATATTTTTAACTCCATTTTAGATGCGACTGAGAAATTATTAGCTCGCGGAGCGAAAGGGGCAATAACGGTTAGCTCACAAGCAAGCTTTGCTATTCAATGGTTAGTGCCTAGGCTTAGTGCTTTTAATGCTTTACACCCTGACATTGATGTTCGAATCAAGGCTGTAGATCAAGCTGAAAACTCGTTAACAGAGGATGTCGATGTTGCTATATATTATGGACGAGGTCGATGGCCAAACATTCATGCTGATAAACTACATACCGAGTATTTAATTCCAGTATGCTCACCTATATTAATACAGGACAATGCTGCTCTTGATAAACCACCTTTAGTATCTCTTGATGATTTACAACATCATACGTTATTACACGATACTTCACGTAAAGATTGGAAACGCTGGTTTAAACAAGTAGGGGTAAAAGGGGCGAATGTTAATCATGGTCCTATTTTTAGTCATTCTGCCATGGTGTTACAAGCGGCACTATACGGACAAGGCGTTGCCTTAGCTTATAGTGTTTTAGCTCAACCTGATATTGACTCAGGGCGTTTAGTTTGTCCTTTTAATGATGTCTTAGTGAGTAAAAATGCCTACTTTGTTGTTTGCAGAGAAACACAAAAAGACAATGCTAAAATTGAAGTATTTAGAAATTGGTTATTAGACATGGTTGAAGCTGAGCAAGAGCAAATAACTGATGGACAGATAGCATAATGTTAATTTTGGAAGAAATGGCTCTTTAATGATGAGTAAACTTATAAATAATGTAGAAAACCCAATAGCACAAGTTATTTTTGCTCATGGCGCGGGTGCTGATATGCATCATGAGTTTATGGAAGATTTAACTTTATTGTTAAATCAAGAAAATATTAACGTATTACGGTTCAATTTTCCGTATATGGATAAACGTGCTGAAGACGGTAAACGTTACCCACCTGATAGAATGCCAAAACTCATTAATTGTTATACGGATGTAATTTTTAATGTGATAAGGGATGAATCATCTCAAATTCAGTTGCCTTTATTTATCGGTGGTAAATCAATGGGCTCTCGAGTAGCAGCAACGTTAACGGGAGACATAGCAATAAGCGAATCTATAAAAGGTGTTTTTTGTTTAGGTTATCCGTTTCATCCAGCGAAGAAACCAGAAAAATTGCGTTTAGAGCCACTTCAAAATACAAATAAACCAATCCTCATCATACAAGGAGAGCGGGATACTTTAGGCTCAGCTGAAGAGATTGCGGATTATCAAGTTTCAGCGTTGTGCCAATATGACTTTTTACCTGATGGCGATCATAGTTTGAAGCCCAGAGTCAAATCAGGGTTTACTGAGCAACAACATAGACAATCAGCAGCAAAAAGCATCAGTAAATTTATTAAAAAAATGATTGAGTCGAGTAATTAATATGACTGATGAGATAGCAAAAAGAAAAACAATTAAATTTTTGATGGTTTTTGATGGCATCAGTGGATGCTTTTCTGTACTATTCGGCGCTTGGCTTGCCCATGCTGGGCAGACATTAGCGCCTAGCGACTTTTTAAGCTTACAAACAGCACAGCAATATCAACTATTACATACGTTGGCGCTGTTTGCTTCATTAGTTTGGGCTATAAGGTCGGCGGAAAGTAAAATATTACTTGCTGCCTGTATAGGCTTTTTTATTGGTATATTGTGCTTTAGCGTAGCGATATACATCAAAATATTTTTCAGTATTGCCCTTGTTGGCAAACTCACTCCCGTAGGCGGTATAATGCTAGCAATTGCTTGGTTATTTGTGTCTATTGAAGGTATAAAGAGATTATGACTTCTATTGTATTATTTTGTCGCCCTGGCTTTGAAAAAGAATGTGGTGCTGAAATCCAAGAAAAAGCAGCTTGGAACGAAATGTATGGCTATTTAGAGCTTAAAAAAAATCAAGGTTTGGTTTTTTTTCACTTACATGAAGCTGAGCATGGCGAAACGTTAATGAAAAAGTTACCGTTAAAGCGACTTATTTTTGCAAGGCAATGGTTTGTTACGTTAACGGATAAAATAGAGTTACCTGATTATAATCGGGTAGAAGCTATTGTTGAGGTCTTAGGCTCTGAGTGGCAATACGATGAGTTGCGCATGGAAACGGCTGATACCAATGATGGTAAAGCTTTGAGCAAGTTTTGCCGAAAGCTTTCGGTACCGCTACGCCAAGGCTTACGTAAAGTTAAGGTGTTAACTGATAAAAAAGTAAGTAAGGACACGCAACAAGAAGGCGCTATTTTACATGCTTTGTTTTTATCTGGACAGGAAGTTATTTTAGGGTTTTCACTCGCGCATAATAGCTCAAAGCATGTCATGGGCATTCCTCGCCTGAAATTTCCAAGCCAAGCACCAAGTCGTTCAACGTTAAAACTAGATGAAGCCTTTTTGCATTTTATTCCAAAAGAAGAATGGAGTGAACGCTTAACTTCAGGTATGAATGCTGTGGATTTAGGCTCAGCTCCTGGCGGTTGGACTTATCAATTAGTACGCCGAGGTATGATGGTAACAGCGATTGATAATGGACCTATGGCTGAGTCACTTATGGAAACAGGGCAGGTTAAGCATAAGATGATGGATGGTTTTAAATATGTTCCTATGAAGCAAAATGTCCATTGGCTTGTTTGTGACATGATTGAAAAGCCACAACGTGTGGCTAATTTGATGTCGCAATGGTTGTTAAATGGCTACTGTAAAGAAGCAATGTTCAATTTGAAGCTGCCAATGAAAGGGCGATATCAACAAGTGACGGAAGACTTACAAAGTATTAAAGATGCTTTTAGTGAGCATAAAGTCAAATATGAACTGTATGCCAAGCACCTATACTATGACCGTGAAGAAATAACGGTACATGCTAGATTATTATCTCCAGTGCCGCAAAAATAAAAGCCAGTACCTTCAGTAAATCAGCACTGGCGAAAGAGCTATTTTACTTTTTATTTAATTCATTAAATTTTGCTAGCTGCTCTTCGGTAGCTGGCAATTGATGATTTTCTTTCCATTCTTGATACGACATACCGTACACTTGTTGTTGTGCGGTAGGCAGATCAACTTCAACGCCTAGCTTCTCAGCTTCAGCTACCGTCCATTTGCTAAAACAATTACGGCAAAACCCAGCCAGATTCATTAATTCAATATTTTGTACATCTTTACGATTATCTAAATGAGCGAGTAAGCGGCGAAAAACGGCGGCTTGAACTTCTATTTCTTTATCCATGGTTTGTCCTATCGAGGTAAAATTAGTTTTATACCAATTACATGGTATTACTGTTACTTTATTGCTTGGCTTACCGCTTCATCGGCTGGTTTGCTTGGATCAAATCGTCTGATTTGCACTATCATGCCAATATAAGGGTGATCAAAGTAGTGTATCTCACCAGTAATAACTCGTCTGTTTTGACTGAAATTGATAAGATTCATCGCATTTTCATCTAAGCTACCTACAGAGCTTTCTAAAATTTGCTCACTAAGCAGGTTAAAATCGGCATTGATGTAAAGGTAGTGATCTAGGTGTATTTTAAAAAAACCATCTAAAAACCATGGCTGTAAAGGCTCTGTTGGTGGGTTAGCAATATCTAAAGGTTGCTCTGTAACATCTGTTTCGATTTCAACTGATGATAAAAGGCTATCAAGGTCTTGTTGCGTTAATTGCTGAATTGTTTCATCAATGACGTCACTTTCTGAATCACTTGTTTTAATGTTTGAAATCTCAGTAAATAATTGCGTTAAAGACTGTTGTTTCAGTTTTGCATAATAAGCTTCCATTGCCTGCTGATTTGTAACATTGTCTTGCTTGTCGCTTTTCTGACTTTCTAAAGTGCTTTGCTGTAGCTCAAATCTTGCTTGCTCTTGTTGGCGAGCTTCTTCTAGTTGGATTTCATAATCTGCAACTGCCTGCTGATAATCGTTTGCTAAATGCTGCCCGGCAAATAGCTTTAAAGGAATGGCCTTTTTACGAGTAATACCTACCTGGCGCCAACCAAAATGAAGTAAGGGTTTAAATTCTTTGCTCCAACGTAGTCTGGTATTGATGTCTTTTAATAACAAAGAATCATCGGCAATGAGGTAAGGGCTGTTACTTTGATGAGCGCCAGGTGCATTTAATCGCTTTGGTAGCGCCGTGACTTTAAATGCATCTAGATTAAACTTGGCTAGACTGTCTTTATCTAATAATTGCTCAAAATCAGTTTGACGATAAACACAAAGTACTTTTGGTGAATAAAGTGCACTATTAAGTGCTTCTGTTTGCCAATGAAAAACAAGCTCAGTAGCTTGATGCATATCTTCTTGAATATCTTCAGCTTTCTTATCTTCGCTAACGGCTTGAGAATCACTTAATGATGATTGTTTAGTTTGTGTTGTTAAGCCTTCAGATGTGTTATCAATCGTGCTATCAGTCGTTTGTGCTGTTAACGAGGATGAAACCTCTTGTGGTGTATAACTTATGTTATTTGCTTGTTCAATGAAGCGTGTCTGCTCAGGAAGAGCAAGCATGGGCTTATTATGAGCTAATGAAAGCTGACTTTCACCCTGTGGATCACTGCATAAAGGCATTAACTGCTTAATAGCCGTTAAATCAGGTTGCAAGTATGAAGTGAGTAAATCAAAATCTCGTCGATATTGTGGTAAGTTTGAACTGTTTGTTTGAGTAGAAAATTGCTCTTTTAGGCTATTTTTATCAGCCAGTTGCTTGAATAAGATAACTTCAACTTCAAACCAGCGCTCAGCGTTTACTTGCTGAGGTAACACGATAGCAATACAGCTTAAGCTCAACAAACAAGTATTAATGGTGCGTGTAGATGCGAAAAAAGAAAAAAACTGTCGATTAAATTTCATTAAATGTCCATTTACTTCTTGTTTTTAGGGCTCAGCGTAAGCTCATTTAGTAAGGTAGTAATTAAACTAAATCTCGCTTGTTCACCTTCATTAGCTCGGGTAAATTTAAGCTTGTTTGGTGGCACCATCTTATACATTGTTGGCTGCTTTTGCACCAAGGATATTATCAGCATATGATCGACTTTGGTATCGTCACTAAATTCAATTGAACCACCTGCGTTACTTGCTTCGATGCGGTTAATACCTATTACCTGTGCTTTAAGTCGTATTTTAGCAATTTGAATGAGGTTTTTAGTTGCTTGAGGTAATAAACCGAAACGATCAATTAACTCAACCTGTATTTCATCTAGTTGATTTTTAGTTTTACAACTAGCGATACGCTTATATAAGCTTAAACGTAAACTAACATCAAAAATATAATCCTCTGGAAGTAGCGATGGAATACGTAAGTCTATTTCTGTTTGTTTTGCTGTTACTTGATTAAGTGATAGTTGCTTACCTTCTTTTAATGCTTCAACGGCGTGATCTAGCATTTCCATATACAGGCTAAAACCCACTTGACTCATTGAACCCGATTGATCTTCACCTAATAATTCACCCGCACCACGTATTTCTAGATCGTGAGTGGCTAAAGTGAAACCAGCACCTAAATCTTCAAGAGAGGCGATAGCATCTAGGCGCTTTTTAGCATCTTTTGTCATACGTTTTTCATGAGGTGTAAGTAAATAGGCATACGCTTGGTGATGAGAGCGACCAACTCGGCCGCGCAATTGATGTAACTGCGCTAAGCCCAAATGATCTGCTCGGTCCATTATGATGGTATTAGCACTTGGCACATCAATGCCGGTTTCTATGATGGTGGTACAGACGATTACGTTGAAACGCTGGTGATAAAAATCACTCATAATACGTTCAAGCTCTCGCTCTCTCATTTGCCCGTGGGCAGTAATAACACGAGCTTCCGGTATTAGTGCTTGAATATCCGCGGCGGTTTTTTCTATGGTATCAACGTGATTATGTAAAAAATAAACCTGACCACCACGTAATGTTTCCCGCAGGATTGCTTCACGAATTAAGGCATCATCACGTTGCCTTACAAAAGTTTTAACAGCTAAGCGTTTAGCCGGTGGCGTTGCAATAATTGACAAATCTCGCATTCCACCCATCGCCATATTTAAAGTACGAGGAATAGGGGTTGCAGTTAAAGTAAGAATATCTACATTGCTGCGAAGTTGTTTTATTTTCTCTTTTTGTTTGACACCAAACCTGTGCTCTTCATCTACAACCAATAAGCCTAGGTCTTTATATTTTATGCTGTTTTGTAAAAGTTTATGGGTACCGATGAGGATATCAATTTGCCCTGATTCAACTTTGGCTACCACTTCATTTTGCTGTTTGGTTGTTTTAAATCTCGATAAAACTTCAATGCTTACTGGCCAATTAGCAAATCGATCGCGAAAATTCTCATAATGTTGCTGGGCTAGTAGCGTTGTAGGTACTAAGATAGCAACTTGCTTATTATCATTTACCGCAACAAAGGCTGCGCGCATCGCTACTTCGGTTTTACCAAAGCCCACATCACCACAGACCAACCTGTCCATGGACTTATCAGAAAGCATATCACTAACGACGGCATTAATCGCTTGGCTCTGATCAAACGTTTCTTCGAAACCAAAGCTGTCACTAAAAGCTAAATAATCTTCTTTATCACGTTTAAATTGATAACCTGTATTACTGGCTCGATTAGCATAAATATCTAACAGCTCTGCAGCAACATCCCGAACTTTCTCTGCTGCTTTTTGTTTCGCTTTACTCCACGTGTCATTGCCTAATTTATGTAAAGGGGCGTGCTCACTATCAGTTCCTGAATAACGGCTGATTAAATGAAGTGAAGCCACAGGAACATACAATTTGGCGTCATTTGCATAACTTAATATTAAAAACTCGGTGATGATGCCGCCAGTTTCTAAGGTTTGTAAACCTAAATAACGTCCTATGCCATGCTCTATATGCACGACCGCTTGGCCTATAGATAATTCTGCTAAATTTTTAAAAATAGCATCAGTTTCAATGTCTTGAGATTTATTACGTCGTCTAGACTGTCTAACATGAGAGCCAAGTAATTCAGTTTCTGTTATCAGTGCGATGACATTCTTTTTAGCTTGTCCTTTTGCTTGAAAAGAAAAACCTTGGTTTAAGGCATTAACACAGACGCCTAAACGTTCATCAGAGTTGATGAAATCTTCAAGGGTGTTAAAGACTACGGGTTTAATATTATCTCGGTGTAAAAGCTCTAGCACGCTTTCTCTTCGTCCTTCGCTTTCAGCGGCAAAGAGGATTTTATTAGCGGTATCTTTATCTTCAATAAACTGATTTATTAATTCAAAAGGCTGTTTTAACTTATGATCTATCGTTAAATCGGGTAAAGGTTTAACATCAAAATAAATAGCACCGGCTTTAGCCTTTTCTAGGGATTCAGTTTCAAGAGTATCTTCTTTAACGTTAACTGGTTCAATTGTGATACGGGCAAAAGGTTTTAATGCCGCATACAAGGATTCAGTCGTTAAAAATAATTGCTCAGGCGGCAATAAAGGTCTAGTGGGATCATAACGTCTGTTTTCATATCGATATTCAATATCTTGCCAATATTGCTGTAGAGACTTATCAAGATCTCCATATATAGCGACTAATGTTTGAGGTGATAAATAATCACATAATGTACTGGTGCCTATTTGATCACTTTCAGTGTTTTCATTACTTTGATGATTAAAAAATAACGGTAAATAATATTCGATACCAGCAGGTAAAATACCATTGCTTACCTGATGATAAATGGACTCTTTATCAATTGAGCTTTTAAAAAGCTGTCGATATTGGCT
This sequence comes from Colwellia sp. KS18-150, assembly GCF_057551365.1. Taxonomy (NCBI): domain Bacteria; kingdom Pseudomonadati; phylum Pseudomonadota; class Gammaproteobacteria; order Alteromonadales; family Colwelliaceae; genus Colwellia; species Colwellia sp. KS18-150. The sequence continues at coordinate 41,130 of NZ_BAAJMC010000004.1, forward strand.
GCGGAATAAGTTAATTGCTTCTTTGTCAGTTGGGAATTCATGTGCAGGAAGCAAGTTGATATCATCTATTTTGTCACTAGAGCGCTGATTTTCAGGGTCGAACAATCTGATCTCATCAATTTCATCATCAAAGAAATCTAGACGAAATGGTGTTTTACTGCCCATAGGAAATAAATCTAAAATAGCCCCGCGCGCTGAAAATTCACCATGTTCCATCACCTGTTCCACACAGCGATAGCCATTTCCTTCTAATTCTTGACGCAATTGGTGTAAATCTTTTCTATCACCTTTCTTAATCACTAATGAATTAGCTTCTAGATATTGTTTTGGCGCTAATTTTTGCGCCAAGGTAGTTACTGGCACAATAACTATGCCTTTAGGCATTCTTGATAATTGGTAAAGTGTTGCTAAACGTTGGGAAATAATATCTTGATGCGGAGAAAAGGTATCGTAAGGCAAGGTTTCCCAGTCAGGAAATAAACATATTGCTAATGGCGAATTAGACTGAGCAAGACTATGTAACTCTTGCTCTAAACGCAATGCTGTCGGTGTATCTTGGGTAATAATAAGTAAAGGGGAGTCAGCGGCTAAAGCCCCGTGGTATAAGGCGATACTAGAACTACTGCCATACAAATTATGCCAAGATTTTTTATCTACGGATTTGACTTTGTTTTTCGCGAGAGTAGGGGTCAATAAACAGCTAAGTTTGCTCATGAAATGAAATAATTTATTAAATTGAGTCTATAGCGGCATATTCTAAGTGATTTGAAACGCATTTGACAAAAAATTATTTAACTTCTAAACATAATAAAGACTGTTTAACGCTTTAAGCAGACGTTAAACAAGTCTACTTTCAATTAATGGATATATTTACAAGGACTTATTATGAAAATTATTTCAATCAAAGCATTAACTCGCCTATTATTTGCCACTTGTTTCGCTTTTACTTCTAGTTTTGTATTTGCAGAAGCCAAAGTACCTTATCAGGCAACTGCTGAGCAGCAAGTTATTCATTTAAATCATTCGACAGTAGAGCAGTTAATTACTTTAAAGGGAATTGGCACGAAAAAAGCGCAAGCCATTGTTACCTATCGAGAGCAGGTTGGGGATTTTACTTCAATAGATGAATTGATTAAGGTTAAAGGCATAGGTGAAAAGGTGCTTGTGGATAATAAATCACGTTTAGTCATCTAAGCTACATTGTCTTTTCGTTGAGTTAATCAAAGCCAGTCTCATACTGGCTTTTTATCCACTTTCTTCAAACATCTAATTACTGACCTTTTTATTCCTTTTTAATATAATAAAGCTGTTTGTTATATGGAAATGGAGCTCTTAATATGGCATTCTTAGACCACTATTTTTTCGCTATTTTTATATTGCACATGAACTTAACCCATTTAAAGAAGTTAGAAGCAGAATCTATTCACATATTTCGTGAGGTTGCTGCAGAATTCGATAACCCGGTAATGTTGTATTCGGTTGGTAAAGATTCTGCGGTGCTTTTGCACCTAGCACGTAAAGCCTTTGCACCGGGAAAAATTCCTTTTCCTTTATTGCATGTTGATACCAATTGGAAGTTTAAAGAAATGATAGCCTTTCGTGACCAAATGGCGAAAGATTATGGTTTTGATTTATTAGTGCATAAAAACCCTGATGGGATAGCAATGGGGATGGGACCATTTACTCACGGTAGTGCAAAGCACACCGATGTGATGAAGACCCAAGGCTTGAAACAAGCATTGAATAAGTATGGTTTTGATGCAGCTTTTGGTGGTGCCCGCCGCGATGAAGAAAAATCTCGTGCGAAAGAGCGTGTGTATTCTTTTCGTGATGAAAATCACCGTTGGGATCCAAAAAGTCAACGTCCTGAGCTATGGAATGTCTATAACGGTAAAGTAAATAAAGGCGAAAGTATTCGTGTTTTCCCACTATCGAACTGGACTGAGCTTGATATTTGGCAGTACATTTATTTAGAAAGTATTCCTATTGTGCCACTTTATTTAGCCGAAAAGCGTCCTGTAGTCGAACGTGATGGTACTTTGATCATGGTAGATGATGACAGAATGCCTATTAGTGATGATGAAGAAATTCAAATGAAGAGCGTTCGCTTTAGAACGTTAGGCTGTTATCCATTAACAGGGGCGGTTGAGTCTACAGCAAATACCTTACCTGAAATAATTCAAGAAATGTTATTAACCAAAACCTCTGAGCGCCAAGGTCGTGTTATCGATCACGATAGTGCTGGCTCAATGGAAAAGAAAAAAATGGAAGGCTATTTCTAAGCCCATTTTCACCATAACATTTATTATCTGATAAGAATTTCGAAGGAAAACATTATGAGTCACCAATCAGACTTAATCGAAGATGACATTCAAGCTTATTTAAAGCAACACGAAAACAAAGAGTTAGTGCGTTTTTTAACATGTGGCAGCGTAGATGATGGTAAAAGTACCTTAATAGGTCGTTTACTGCATGATTCAAAAATGATTTTTGAAGATCAATTAGCCGCGATTGAGAAAGACTCTAAGAAATCAGGCACAACAGGCGAAGCAATAGATTTAGCCCTATTAGTTGATGGTTTGCAGTCTGAACGTGAGCAGGGCATTACTATTGATGTTGCTTACCGATATTTCTCGACAGATAAACGTAAGTTTATTATTGCAGATACCCCTGGCCATGAGCAATATACACGTAATATGGCTACGGGCGCCTCTACATGTGATATCGCCATTATTCTTATTGATGCGCGTTACGGTGTACAAACACAAACCCGTCGTCATTCGTTTATTTGTTCTTTATTAGGCATTAAACACATAGTGGTTGCGGTTAATAAGATGGATTTAGTGGATTATTCGCAAGAGCGATATCAAGCCATTAAAAAAGAATACCGCGAGTTCACTGAAAACCTAAACTTCTCAGACGTGCGTTTTGTGCCAATGTCAGCATTAAATGGTGACAATGTTGTTGAAGAAAGTGACAACATGCCTTGGTACCCAGGCGCGACGTTGATGAAGTTATTAAATACCATGGACGTTGAAGATAAAGAAGAGTTCACTCAGTTCCGCTTCCAAGTTCAATATGTTAACCGTCCTAATTTAGATTTCCGTGGCTTTGCCGGTACGATAGCTTCAGGTCACATTTTAGTAGGTGATACTATCGTTGCTTTACCGTCAGGTAAAGAAAGTGTTGTTAAAGACATTGTTACTTTTGATGGTAATCTAGAGCGTGCTGATAAAGGCATGGCGGTTACATTAACCTTAGAAGATGAGATTGATATTAGCCGCGGTGAAATGATTGTCAAAAAAGGCAGCATTCCTACCTCAGCTAAAGAGTTTAATGCTACCGTTGTTTGGATGCATGAAAATGAATTAGAGCCGGGCCGTGAGTATTATATTAAGCACGGCAGTAAAATGACGACTGGCCATGCGGATAAAATCGTCAGTAAGTATGATGTAAATACCATGGATAAGTTATCTTCATCGCAATTAGCGGTAAATGATATTGGTACGGTTGATTTTGTTGTTAGCGAGACGTTGCATTTTGATGATTATCAAAAGAATCGTGGTACAGGTGCATTCATTATTATTGACCGCTTAAGTAATGTAACCGTAGGCGCAGGCATGATAAATCATGCCATTGATGAACAAACTCATGAATACTCAGCATTTGAGCTAGAGTTTAACACCTTAGTACGTAAGCACTTCCCGCATTGGGGTGCTCGAGATATTACTAAGTAAACTACCTTTTAAGAAAATGATAAAGCTATAAGGGATATTTACCTTATAGCTTTTATATTTAAGGATAAAAATGACAATAGAGCAGTACTTAATTATAGCCGTCTTTGTTGTCACCTTTCTTGGCTTAGTTAAATATAGCCAAATGCCAGAAAGAGTGTTTTCGGTCACTATTTTGGCTTGTTTGTCATTATCTTTCGTCAGTGTCGACGATATTCTCGCTAATGCCGTAAACCCTGGCTTAGTCACCTTGATACTTTTAGTGTTATGTTCCTTTTCGTTTGAACGTACCAGTATCTTACGCCGCCTTAGCAGTACTGTATTTAATGGCTCTAAAATTAAATCCATGCTACGTCTATTTATTGGCACTGCTTTCGCTTCGGCATTAATGAGCAATACCGCTGTTGTTGCCACGTTAATTAATAGTGTTAAAAACAATCAATTGATTAATGCGGGTAAGCTATTATTACCTCTGTCTTATGTTGCCATTTTAGGGGGGACGCTAACGCTAGTAGGCACATCAACAAATCTTATTGTTAACAGTATGATGATAAAGCAAGGTGTTGAAGGATTTAGCTTTTTTGACTTTACTACCGTTGGCCTTGTCGCTTTAACTTCATGTTTATTTATTGTTATTATCCGAGCTAGAAGCTTACCTGATATGGATCAGGGAAATATACAAACACGAGATTATTTACTTGAAGCCAAAGTATCAATTGATTCTAAACTTATTGGCCAAAGCATTGAAGACAATGGTTTGAGAAATTTAGATGCCTTATTTTTGGTAGAAATTGTTCGCCAAGGAAAATTGATATCCCCCGTTACACCGGAAGAAACACTACAGGCAAAAGATAAACTTATTTTTAGCGGTGATATATCTAAAGTACTCACGTTGCAACAATTTGATGGTTTAACTCTTTTTGCTGAACAAGATGATTTACTCAAAGACAACCTGACAGAAGTATTAATAAAACCTGATTCTGCTATTAGTGGTATCACCCTTAAAAAAGCTGGTTTTCGTGCCCGTTTTGATGCTGCTGTTGTGGCGGTAAGACGTGAAGGTTGTGCATTATCAGGCAAGCTTGGTGATATTGTTTTACAGTCAGGAGATTTTTTAGTGCTCGCCGTTGGTCAAGATTTTTCCAGCCGCACCAACTTATCAAAAAACTTTTTTATTCTTTCCGGTCACCAAGCAGTAAACATGTTAAGTGGTTGGCGAGATTATGGCGCTGTCTGGGGCTTTATTGCCGCCATACTGATTTCAGTTATTACGCCTATATCCTTATTAAGTTGTTTATTTATTTATGTCGCCGGACTAATTTTTAGTGGCGCATTAACAGTCAATGAAATTAAACGCCGTTTTCCATTAGAAATATGGATGATAGTACTTGGCGCTTTAACATTAGCGAGTGCTATCGAAAACACGGGTTTGGCAATAATAATATCAGAGCAAATAAAAGCACTCTTAGATGGGCATAGCGTTTATTTAGCTTTTATTATTATTTTTATAGTGACTTTATTAATGACGGAATTGATCACTAATAATGCTGCAGCAGCGTTAGTGTTTCCGATTGCTTATAACGTTGCTTTAGGGTTAGGCGTTAATCCTATTCCTTTTGTGATGGCTGTGGCATTTGCGGCAAGTGGCAGTTTCATTAGCCCTTATGGTTACCAAACGAATGTGATGGTATATAACGCAGGTAATTATCAATTGTCTGATTTTGTAAAGTTTGGATTGCCGGTATCGTTTGTTTATAGTGTTACCGTGATATTGATGATCCCACTAATTTTTCCTTTTTAGCTAAGAACTAGAGTCTATTTTTATGAAAACTGAAAACACTGTATGGCATGAGCAGCATATAACTAAAACACAACGTGCACAGTTGAAACAACAAAAGCCTTGCTTACTTTGGTATACCGGCTTAAGTGGCTCAGGAAAATCAACAGTAGCCAATGCCGTAGATGCTTTGTTATTCAAATTAGGTTATCACAGCTATTTACTTGATGGCGATAATGTTCGTCACGGTTTAAACGGAGATTTAGGTTTTAGTGATGAAGCACGTATTGAAAATATTCGCCGTATAAGTGAAGTGTCAAAGTTATTTCTCGATGCAGGATTAATTGTTTCAACAGCGTTTATTTCACCCTTTGCACAAGACAGAGCTAGCGCTCGCGAAAAATTAGAAGCAAATGAGTTTATTGAAGTATATATCGATACACCAATTGATGTTTGTGAACAACGTGATCCTAAAGGCTTATATAAAAAAGCGCGTGCAGGTGAAATAAAAGACTTTACTGGTATTGATTCAGATTATGATGTACCAAACTCGCCAGAAATTCATGTAAAAACAGCTGAAAAAGATATTGCCGCTTGTGCGCAACAAATTGTTGACCATTTAGCTTCACAAGGTTTTATTTCAACCTCGATATTAGGATAAATAGATGCATTACGATGTATTTAATGGTGATGCTGATGGCATTATCGCGCTATTACAGCTACGTTTATCAAAAAAAAATCCTCAGCCTAAAGAGCCTGTGTTAATCACAGGTGTTAAGCGTGATATTAACTTACTTAAACAAGTTGATGTGGACAACGCCACCTCAGTGACAGTACTTGATATATCATTAGAAAAAAATATTAGCGCATTAACGACATTGCTTAACCATGATATTGACGTGTTTTATGTAGACCATCACAGAACGGGTGAAGTACCAGAATCCGCTAAATTAACGAGTTTATTAGACTTAGATGCCAATGTTTGTACGAGTTTATTGGTAAATAACTATCTAAATGGGGAGTTTTCTGCTTGGGCTGTCGCTGCCGCATTTGGTGATAACATGTTTGCTTCAGCTAAGTCTTTAGCGAATGAATGTGGGCTAAACGAAGAGCAACAATCATTGCTCAAAGAGTTAGGTATATACGTTAATTACAATGGCTATGGCGCAAGTTTAGCTGATTTACATTTCCACCCTGGGGATTTATATCAACAGCTTTTAGCATACCCAAACCCCCTTGACTTAATTGCAGAGTCGGAGTCAGTCTTTACCACGTTAAAAACAGCCTATCTAGGCGATATGAATAAAGCAAAGTCGTCGGCTTCTCTTGTCGATAATGATAGTTTAAAGGTTATTCAATTAGCCGATGAGGCTTGGGCAAGACGAGTTAGCGGTGTATTTGGTAATGACTTGGCTAATCAGTCTCCCAATAAAGCACATGCTGTTGTTACCTTGAACGCAGATAAAACGTATACCATTAGCCTTAGAGCGCCACTTAATAATAAACAGGGCGCTGGTGAATTATGCTCTCTATTTCCAACGGGAGGAGGCAGAGCAGCAGCAGCTGGCATTAATGCTTTGCCAGAAGAAATGCTTGGCGATTTTATTAAACGCGTGTCAGAATATTATGCATAAGTTTACATGAGTTCAAATTACGATTTAAAAGGGAAAGTATGAGTTTATTAATTACAGGTGGCACAGGTTATATTGGTAGCCACACAGTGGTTGAGCTACAGGCCTTAGCGGATGAACAAGATATTCTCATTGTTGATGATTTATCTAATTCATCAACAAAAGTCCTCGACAGGCTCACACAAATCACCGGAAAAACGGTTACTTTTATTGAAGCAGATATCTGCGATTATCAAGCGATGAACTCAGTGTTTGAGCAACATGATATTGAAGCAGTCATTCATTTTGCCGGTTATAAAGCGGTGGGTGAGTCGAGTGAAAAGCCACTGACTTATTATCATAATAATGTCTCTGGTACAGTAAACTTACTTAAGGTGATGGCAGAGAACAAAGTCAAAAACCTTGTTTTCAGCTCTTCTGCGACTGTTTATGGCGATAACCCTTCTCCGTTAAATGAAACAATGTCAACCTCAGCGACCAACCCTTACGGTCAAACGAAATTGATGATCGAGCATATATTATTTGATTTAGCATTAAGTGATAAAGAATGGTCGATTGCTTGTTTACGCTATTTCAATCCTATCGGGGCGCACAGCTCTGGCCTAATTGGTGAAAACCCTAATGGCATTCCAAACAATTTGTTACCTTATGTGGCACAGGTTGCAGTAGGACGGTTAGCTGAGCTGCAAGTCTTCGGTGATGATTATGATACCGTTGATGGTACAGGTGTACGTGACTACATTCACGTGGTGGACTTAGCTCAAGGACATGTCAAAGCATTACAGAATTTAGATAAAATATCAGGCTGCAAGGCTATTAACCTAGGTACAGGGAATGGCACATCAGTATTAGAAATTGTCGATAAATTTAAAGAGATCAGTGCAAAAGATATTCCTTATAAAATAGTGCCAAGAAGAGCAGGGGATCTAGCTACTGTTTATGCTGATGCAAGTTTGGCAAAAGAATTACTTAATTGGCAAGCGACTAGAGACATGCATACCATGATTGTTGATACTTGGCGTTGGCAATCTGAAAACCCACAAGGGTTTTAAATTTACTGCTATAAATGTTGAGAGCTTTTATATGCACAATGGAAAGATTCATTGTGCATATAAGGTTAGCGTTTAAAGTGTCTAGTAATTAGAAGGGCTGACGGTTTATCCCGCTAACATGCTTTGTTCATCAGCCCAAGCCAATGCTTCATTGTAATGTTGTACGGCTTGCTCTTTATCAAGCTTTAATTTTTCCATCACTAGATTTGTTTTATCCCATTGAGCATGTTCTATAAATTCAACCAGCTTTATTACCGCAGCCATCACGCCTTTACGGGTTAATAATGGCTCTTTAATCTCGGCAGACAAGGGTAACTTAGCTAAAACGACTTCTAACTTTTCATCTAGTATCGCATCTATCATTGAGAGCAACCCCGTTAAAAAAGCGATTGAATCATCAACATTGGTAGCCATGTCCTTAGCTACTAATTCACAAAACTTTGCCCTGGTCATTGCTAACTTAATAAGCTCTGTAGGTTTGTCAGGGTTGGCCGTTACGGCAAACATTAACCCTAAAAAGCGTTTAAGCTCACTAGAGCCAAGAATAACTAGTGCTTGCTTGATGGTGGCAATTTCACTTCTACGTCTGAAAATGGCAGAGTTTGCATAACGTAGCAGTTTGTAAGATAAAGATACGTCACGTTCAAACACACCGGTAATGCTATTAAGATCTAGCTCGGGTTTGGAGGTTTCGTAAAGTAGCTCGGCCATTGCAAGTTGTGAAGGAGATAAATTTTTTGTTTTTACCATTTCAGGTTTAGCAAAAAAGAACCCTTGAAAATATTTAAATCCAAGCTGCAAGGCTTGATCATATTCTTGATAGGTTTCCACTTTTTCTGCTAATAACTCTACGTGAGGGTAGTCTTTAATGGCGGCAATAACTTCTTTAATTTCATCTAGGCCAGTTTGCTGAATATCTATTTTGATTATTTTTATAAATGGATAAAAGTGAGCCCACACACTTTGATGCTCGTAATCATCAAGGGCAATAGTGTAACCTTTACTATGTAAATCTTTACAAAGAGAAAGGAGTTTTTTTCCAGGTTTAACCGTCTCAAGTATTTCTATAACCACTTCTTCATTAGTCAACATTTCAGGGTAACCCTGACTTAATGTCTCTAAAGTGAAATTGATAAAAGCTGGTTTATTACTAGTAAATTCGCTGATACCCATGTTGAATTTACTTGCTTCAATCATTTTACTGGTTGCTTCATCACCATCAACTTCAGGAAATACATTATCTATACTGTCTCGAAACAGTAACTCATAAGCAAATAGATTTTTGTTTGCATCTAAAATAGGTTGTCGAGCAGCATAAAAGTACATAGTTTGAGCAATATCTTTTTTATTAAAAAACAATTACTAATAAATATATGGTATAGCAGTGTTTTTTTCATTATTTATTTTAATTTTATTGGACTTTACATTGGTTTTTATACCCAGGTGCCTGTTTTTGCAGCAACTAGTTAGTGCTTTTTTACTTGTATCAGAGACTGGGCTTTATTTTTAATGTCGTTCTTGATAGCGTAGTGTCAATTTTTGATGATATCCAATCTAGGGGAATCACTTGGCATTTGGCACGTTAGTTTCATTAGCGTTATATTTTATTGTTATGTTAGCGATAGGCTTATACGCCTTTAAAAAATCAACCAGTGATGTCTCTGGATACATGCTTGGAGGGCGAAGTCTTAGTCCAAGTGTTGCTGCTTTATCTGCGGGAGCCTCAGATATGAGCGGTTGGATGTTAATGGGGTTACCTGGTGCTATGTATATTAGTGGCATGAGTAGCTTATGGATAGCTGTAGGCTTAGTTATTGGTGCTTTTTTAAATTACCTAATCGTTGCTCCTCGTCTAAGAACCTACACAGAGCTAGCGAATGACTCTATTACACTACCTGATTTTTTTGAAAACCGATTTAAAGATAATTCACGAATGCTCAGAATAGTGTCTTCGGTCGTTATTGTGGTCTTTTTCACCTTATATACTTCAAGTGGAATTGTTGCCGGTGGTAAATTATTTGAAAGCTCATTTGGTTTAAATTATGAAATAGGCTTGTATGTTACCGCTGGTGTTGTTGTTGCTTACACTTTATTTGGCGGATTTCTTGCGGTGAGCTTAACGGATTTTGTACAAGGCTGTATTATGTTTATAGCTTTAGTATTAGTACCTATTGTCACCATAAATGAAGTTGGTGGTATCGGAGAAATGCAATCCAGTATTAGCGAAATCAATCCTGAGTTATTAAATATCTTTAGTGGTGTTAGCCTTATTAGTATTATCTCGGCTATGGCATGGGGTTTAGGGTATTTTGGTCAGCCTCATATTATCGTACGTTTTATGGCTGTTCGAAGTGTTAAAGATATGCCAACCGCACGTCGAATTGGTATGAGCTGGATGATAGTTGCCATTATTGGTGCCATGGCTACTGGCTTTGCTGGTATCGCTTATGTTGCTAAGACAGGTTTACAACTAGATGATGCAGAAACGATTTTTATCGTCTTATCACAAATATTATTTAGCCCTTTGATTGCTGGGTTTTTACTGGCAGCCATTTTAGCCGCAATTATGAGTACCATTTCTTCGCAATTACTTGTTACTTCAAGTTCATTAACTGAAGATTTCTATAAAACCTTCTTACATCGTGAAGCCAGTGAGCAGCAACAAGTGACGGTTGGCCGAATTTCAGTATTTTTAGTAGCTTTGTTAGCCATTTATTTAGCTTACGATCGCAACTCAACAATTTTAACCTTAGTCAGTAATGCGTGGGCAGGCTTTGGTGCCGCATTTGGACCTGTTGTTATCGGTTGTTTGTATTGGAAAAAAATGACACGCAATGGTGCTCTCGCAGGAATGATTACAGGGGCAGCAACAGTATTATTTTGGATTTACGCACCAATTACTATTAATGGTCAATCATTAAGTGCTGTTATGTATGAGATCGTACCTGGTTTTATCTTATGTTCACTGGTTATTTATCTGGTAAGTGTTATATCACCACAAGCAGATAATGAAATTTTAGCTAAGCATGATGAGATGCTTGCACAGCATTCGTAACTGGATAGACATGAATCAGATGAAAAAAGTGAGTATTGCCGTTGTTTAAATTTTCAAATACCTATGTTGATTTAGGTGAGCAATTTTATCAGCAAGTAATGCCAGAAAAGGTTATCTCACCGCAATTATTATTGTGGAATACCCGTTTGTCTGAACAACTGAATGTCAGCTTAAGCTTAACGGTAAACGCGAATAACTTGTTAGCAAAGTATTTTAGTGGTAATGAAGTACTCTCTGGTGCTCAACCTGTCGCTTTAGCTTACTCAGGGCATCAATTTGGACACTTTAACCCACAATTAGGCGACGGTCGTGCGCACTTGTTGGGTGAGGTAGTTGATAAAAATAGTCACCGCTTTGATATTCAACTTAAAGGCTCAGGCAAAACCTTATTTTCCAGACGTGGAGATGGTAAGTGTGCATTAGCACCAGCGCTTCGTGAATATATCATGAGCGAAGCCATGTTTGCTTTGGGCGTGCCTACAACTCGTTGTTTGGCTGTCGTTTCAACGGGGGAAACCATCAATCGAGGTCTAGCTAAACCTGGCGCAGTAGTTACCCGTGTCGCGAGTAGTCATATTCGTGTGGGTACTTTTCAATATTTTGCAGCAAGAAGGGATCTATCGTCATTAAGATCTTTGACTAACTATACGATTGAACGTCATTTTCCTGAAATTAACAATGAGCCTTTATCAAGCGAGCAGCGTATTCTTGCCTTGTTAGACAATGTAATGGCGAAACAAATCACTTTAGTGATTGAGTGGTTACGTGTTGGTTTTATTCATGGTGTTATGAATACTGATAACACTGCTATTTGTGGTGAAACCATAGACTATGGCCCTTGTGCCATGATGGGACAATATAGTAAAGATGCTGTGTTTAGCTCTATCGATGAGTATGGCCGTTACGCTTTTGGTGAGCAAGGAAGTATAGCGCAGTGGAATACAGCTAGATTAGCCGATTGTTTATTGTCTTTGTTAATAGATGAAGACGATGAGGATATAAGTCAAAAAGAAAAAGAGCAGCGCGCAATAACTCAAGTTGAAGAGGTAATTCACCAATATAAACAAAGATTTGATGACGCATATTACGCTATGTATGCTAAAAAACTTGGAATAAATAATCTAATGACAGAGCATAGAAGCGTCGTTGATGACTTGTTAGAAATTATGCAAGTTAAAGCGTTAGATTACACTGAAACTTTTTATGACTTAACGCAATCTTTAACGGATAAAAAAATTGCTACCGTGCTAAAAGCAGATTTGGGGCATTGGTATAGTACTTGGTTATCGACGCTTGAAAGCAATGCCGACAGTAATGTTAACGATAATTTAGCTCAAGAGTTAATGCGACAACATAACCCGGTAGTTATTCCAAGAAATCATCACGTTGAAGCTTTACTAACACGTAGTGAAGAGTTAATAGCTAATGATCCTCAGGCAGCTTCGAAAATCAATACATTGGTTAGTGAATTTTTAACGGTTCTAAGCTCTCCATATCAAGAAATTGAAGGTACAAAAGACTTTCAAGATACACCGCTAGATGATGACCGTTACTATCAAACATTTTGTGGTACTTAAGAAAAGCATATTAAAAAGCACTTCATTTATAACCTATATTGGCTTAAATGAAGTGCTATAAATGTTTGTATATGTAAAGTTGACAGTCTAGATAGACCAAGTAATATTGTCATTAATGGCTTGTTGCCATTGGCTTAACGATTCATTTTTATCGGCGACAACAATGACATTAGCCTTATCAAAACTGATAGACTCACCGTGTAATTTGCTATCACTGAAATGTTGACTAAAGCTTAATTGCTCATTCTTAGGTACAACGAAAACAGTTACAGTATCTGTTAGCCCTTTAAAAACTAAATGTAAGCTTTTCATCCCATCGAATCGGCAATAATCTGCAGAAATTAACTGTCCAAGTGAGTTATTGAAGCTACCATTAAATGCAATCATTTTTTTGTTTAACGAAGTTAAACTGATCTGGTTTGCATCGTTATTAGAAAAGTAATCTTGCTCATGATAAACATGGGCTAGGGCATAGTCACCTAGGTCAGTATAACTACTAGAAAACTGTATATAATTAACGACTAACCCTGCCACTATAGCTACCGATGCTGCTAACGCTAGATGTACACGAGATTTTCGTTTTTTCTGTTGATGGCTGGCTAAAGTTTGACGCAGAATGAGTTTCTCACACAAACCGTCAGGAATTGGTACCTGCATCGCTTGCTTTAATTTTTCATCAAGCTGTTGTAACTCTTGAGTAAACTCTTTTTTGGCTGGATCAATTTGTTGTGCATTAAGCACATCTTCATCTTGGCAGCTAGGATCTGCGTATATACTACGTCTAAATTGCAAATCATCCATTGTATTGGCCTCGAACTTGGGGTTCTTTCTCTAATGCTTCTTTTAACTGATTTCGTGCTCTAAACAAACGTGTCATTACGGTATTTTTGTTAAGGTCAAGCATGCTTGCGATATCTTCGCCGCTATAGCCACCTAGAATCTGTAATACAAGTGGCTCTGAGTATTCAGGTGGTAATTGTGATATTTTCTCACGTAACCAGTGGTTTTCAATTTCTTGCTCTGTGCTAGTAGATTTAGTATCTATCACAGTTTCTTCTTCGTATTCGCTCATATCAAAACGTTTACGTTCAAAGCGCCTCGCATTTTCTCGTCTTAAAATTGTGATCAACCATGACTTAGCCGCTTTCTCATCTTTTAATGAGTCGAGGGCACGCCATGCGCGTAAAAATGTTTCTTGCACTAAGTCTTCGGACACTTGCTTATCGTGAGTTAACCAATATGCGTATCGGTATAAATCGCCATGCAAAGCCTTTACGAGTGCTTCATATCTAACTTGTTTTGTCGCCATATTAGTAGAGACCTGAGCACTGGAAGATTTATTTCGATTATTTTTAAAAAACATTAAATATTTAATTAACGAGGATTAATATTAAAGGAGTTAACGTCACTTTTTGCTTTTTTCAAACTATTAACTTGTTGAATTGCTGATAATAACTCTTTCCCAGACCAGGAAGCGCTATTATCGTTTTTACCATATAAATGCTTTTGTAAATTCTCAATTGCGTTTGTTAGCATATTATCGTCGATAAGTGCTAGTGCTTCCGATAGGGTTGATATTTCAGGTTTTCCTACTGAATATAAACTATTCGCCCAAGGAACGATTAAAGAGAGAGTTTGCTCTGCATTATTTTGTTTGCATGAGGCCATAAGTAAAAGGTAATGATTATTAACCGTTACATTCACCTTTTTGGGCGTTTTGTTGCTATTGCGTTTGAGATAAATTACATGACTTAACCACGCTAATATAGTCAGTAACCATAAGGTTAAAAATAGCCATTGTAATTTTGAGGATTGTTCAATAATGATTGGCTGTTGAGGCAACTGTACTGTTGTTGGGGCGGTATTATTCTGCTCGCCCATTTTATGACTTAATGGAGTTTGCTTAGCCATATCAGGATTTGGCAATATGGTAATAACCTGCTCTGGTAATACTGCTTGTTGATATTTATTTGTGACGGTATTCCACCAAGAGATAGTAATTTTAGGAAGCGTATATTCGCCGACTTGGCTAGCGACTAAAGCAAAATTTTGTTTCTTCTGACTAACTAAACGGTCTTTAGTCAAATTTGAGTGCAGTTCAGCTTGATCAGGGTAAATCTTTAAGCCTGCAGGTGCATCCATAACAATTTTTGGTAATTGTGCTTTCGCTAAACCTGCAGCCGTTAACGTGATAGTACGAGTGATTGGCTCGCCAACTTTAAACTCATTAGTATTAGGTTGCCATTCTTGATGTAAGGTTAGTAGTTCACTTGGTAACCAGCTAGCGCCACTAGTATAACTCTCTGGAATAGGGCGAACATTTAACGACAGCTGCTCACCTAAAATATTAACAGGCTTAGTTTCTCCAAAGCTTAGAAAACCTGAGCGACGTTTTGATTGCACCATAATTTCTCCAGCAAACATTGGAGAAACTAGTGTTAATTCGCCGCTTTGTTCAGGGGTGATGGCATAAGTTCGCTCAATAATACGATATCGTTTGCCGTTAATAATATTATCGCTTTCTTGATCTTTACCTACCTGAACAATACTTGCCCCAGATAAAGTCGGCTCAGTTAAGCTACCACGTTGCAGTTGTACACTGATGTGAAGCTTTACTGTTAGCGTAACTAACTGTTGAACATAAACATCATTTGCTGATAATTCTGCGCTAATAAAGATATCTTGCTGTTTTGATGACTTATCGCTACTTTGTTCAACCACTACAACAGCGATTGCTTGTGAAAAATGGTTATCAACTTCTAAAGCCGGAATCACTAGTTTTCCGCTTCTTCTAGGGATCAGAGCTATTTGCCAGCGTGTCGTCCTGCTGGTCTTAAAATTAACCATGTTAGTTTGTGAGCTTACTTCTGTTCGAGCAACAATAAAGTCAGTTTCTAACGCTTTTGTATTTAATGCATCACGATTGACGCTATCGTCTGCTATAACGGTAAGTACAATAGACTCATTGCTCATTACTGGGTTGGCATCAATGGTTGCTGTGAGCTTAGATAAAGCAAAAGCTTGTTCACTGACAAGTGTTACCATAGTAAAGGCTAAAACTGTTACTAGTTTAAAGATAATTTTTACCACTTTTTCTTTTCTCCTTGGCTAGCACCGTTTTGTTTACGTTTTTGATATTCTAATTGCATCTTGTTACGTAGTAACAAGTAGGGATCATCGGTAACTTTATTGAGTAATTGTTGATGTTTTTGCTCTGTTTCTTTCGCTTGCTGCTCTTCAGCTAGCTGAGCAGCCGTTTTTTCTTGTTCTTGCTCACCATCTTTTTCGCTTTGCTGAGCACTTTGCTCTTTTTGTTTATTTTGTTCTTGTTGCTCTTCAGGCTTTGTATCTTCAGGTGATTTTTGCTCTTGACTGTTATCTTGTTGCGATTCACTGTTTTCGCTATCTTGTTGCTGTCCACCGTCAGATTGTTCGTTATCTTGTTGATCTTCTGATTGTTGTTCTTTCGACTCTTGTTGCTCTTGTTGGTCATTCTGCTCTTGAGAATCTTGAGGTTGATCACCTTGTTGTTGATCTTGCTTTTGTTCCTGTTCTTGTTGATGTTGTTTAATTTTTTCTATGTTGTCTTTGGCATCTTGTAATTCAGGGTCTTTAGCTAAGGCTTGCTCATAATGCTCAATCGCTTTATCAAATTGTTGCATTTGTGCTAAAGCATTCCCTTGATTGTATAAGGCATTGGCACTATTAGCTTGTTCACCTTGTTTAAAGGATTCAAGTGCTTGTTGATAATTTCCTGCTTTATAATGAGCGCTACCTTGCCATTGTTCATTATCAAATTGTTTAGCTGCACCTTGATAATCTTGCTGGTTATATCGTTTTTGTCCTTGTTGATCTTGTGTTTGCCATAAATTTTGCCAAGTTTGTTGCAACGTTGTGGGGGGATTATTCGCTACTTGCGTGGCACCTTGTTTTACTTGCTCATCAGCAAAGCTTACAGGGCTTATTAAAGTAAATGACATCAAGGTTATCATTGGTAAAGAAACGAAGCTAAGCATAAGTAGGCTAGCACCTCGTCTAAAATAGGTTAATAATAATGGAAGTACTATAACTAATAGCCACGGACCTTGTTCTTCCCATTGGTCACCTTGTTGTTGACTATTTTTTTGCTCTTGATGTTCTTTAGCTTGCAGCTGATTATTATTAATCAATTGCTCAATATCATTATCATTGTGGCTAATCGTTTGATATTGACCTTTACCACGTGCCGCGAGAGAGTGTAATTTTTGTATAGGCAGTTTAGGGACAACAATCGCGCCATAGTTATCCTTGAGTAATTCACCTGAGGGTAGGGTGATTGGTGCTCCGTCTGCAGTGCCAACACCTAAAATATTTAATTGATGACCATGCTTTGCAGACCAGTCATAGATGTCACTGATTTCTTCATTGTCTACATCATCTGTAAACCAATAAATATCACCATTTATATGCCCTGTATTATTTAACATATCGTGGGCAAGCGATAAAGCAGCATACGGGTTAGCTCCTAGCTCTGGCATGATCTCAGGACTTAAAGAAGGCAATAATAATTCAATATTCTTAATATCTTGCGTCAATGGGCTAATAACAAAAGCATCACCTGCATACGCAATCAAGCCGATATCACCTTCATTAATCTTTTTGAGTAAATCAACGGCTTTATATCTCGCTCTGGTTAAACGGTTAGACTTAATATCAGTGGCATACATGGAGTATGACATGTCCATAATGAGCACTGAGCCTCTTTCAGTTTGATAAACAGGTTGTGGTAATTTTTGCCATGCCGGTCCGGCAAGGGCGATGATCACTAACAAACCGATGATAAAAGGTTTTATCATCTTTTCTTGTAATGAAAAGAAGATATTTCGCGCCTTTTTATTATTATCACTTGCTTCCACTAACACATGGCTTAAATGAGGGGGTAAAAATTTATTCCATGGGGAACGGTAGAAGCGATGTTTTCTCAACAGCCAAAGTGCAAAAAACAAGCCTACTATGGCTAATAACCACCATGGTCTAATAAAATGAAAATTATTTAAAAATAAATTAAGAGAGCTCATTACTATTACAAAACCTAAGTTTTTCTTTGACTAAAATTTGGAAGATTAATGACTAGCAAATAGGTAAAACTTAACAGTAATGCTAATGCTAGCGGCCAATAGAATAAAGCTGTTAATGGACGCATTTGTTGTTGCTCTTGTTCTACGGGTTCAAGTTCATCAAGTAATTGATATATTTCGCTCATTCCTTGGCTATCTCGAGCACGAAAATATTTACCACCGGTTTTTTGAGCTAACTCCGTGAGTGATTTCTCATCTAACTCGCTAGAAGGGTTAATTTTTCTAGTGCCAAACAAAGACTGCTGCAACATGACATCAGCACCTATACCAATGGAGTAGATGGTAATATCTTTCGCTATGGCTAATTCAAGCGCTTGTTCAGGTGATATTTTTCCTGCCGTATTTTGGCCATCGGTTAATAACAACAACACTTTATTAGATTTTTGTTTGGCGTCAAATCTCTTTACGGCTAGGGCAATAGCATCGCCTATGGCTGTTTTTCTGCCCACTAAGCCTAAGACACTTTCATCGAGCATTTGTTTAACGTTTTTTCTATCAAAGGTCATTGGCGTTTGCATATAGGCATCATCGGCAAATAGAATTAGGCCTAATCTGTCACCGACACGTCGCTCGATAAAGTCACCTAGTACCACTTTAAGCATATCAAGACGGTTAACGGCTCTACCACGCAAACTCATATCTTCAATTTGCATACTGCCAGAAAGATCGACCGCTATCATCATTTCACGCCCTTCTGTAGGAATATCTACTGCATCACCAAGCCATTGTGGTTGACTCAATGCTAGGACGATTAAAAGCCAACATATTGTTAAAATAATTAACGGAGATTTCTTGTTGTTTTGATGTTGAACATCTGTGCCGGAATTTGATAATAACGCAGGAACAATAAGAGCCGCACTCGAACGGCTTTGAGATTTTTTCGGTAGCCAATAAATTAATAAAGGTAACGGCATTAGTGCGAGTAGCCAAGGCCAAGCAAAATTTATCATACTTTTACCTCTGCAGTGTGTAGTTCAGCTGTATTTTTAGCATTGCCTTTTATCGGTGGTAATGCTTGTTTAAGCCATAGCAGAGCAGCTTGATGCAGATTTTCACTATTGTCATGGTTATTGTGTTCACTAATTTTGTACTGCTCAATAAAGCAATTGCCAGCAAGCTTATGAAACTGTGGTTGATGCTTTTCTATGAGCTTACTGTTTAAAAATGATTGAAATTGTTCACCATATATTTTAGCTAACTGATGCCTTGGAAAGTATTGCATAGCAGTCCATTTAAGTAGCGCAATAACCTCGCTATTGTTCATGCTAGGGTTTGTTTGTAATTGTTTTATTGCTTGTTTTTGATGGCGTTTTAATTTTGCTCTTTGTCGCCATTTTATTAGTAGTATTACCATAAATAAGAGCACAAGCGCTGCTAAAACCCACCAGCCATATGCCACAGGGAAATTTGAAATTTGCTCTGGCACATGAATATCATGTAAATCTAAAGGATTAACAGCAGGAGTATTTGTTTGCATGGGAGCTGTTACAGGAGATGAATTTATTTGTTGCAAAACTGCTCTCCGTTTTTCAATTGTTGCTCTAACGTTTGTCCTGCGCTTAAATGAATGACTCGAGCACCTGCTTTCGTTAGTAATTGTTTACATAGTGAATTGGATAAACTTGCTTGTTGTTTATATGACATTGCCGTGTCTTTATCACCAAGGGTAAAATCTTGTCTATTACTGCCATCGGTTAAACTCACGTTTAGCTTTACATGGCTTTCTGGTAACTCTTGCTCTAAGGAGTCCATAATTAAACACACTACCAACTCACAATGTTGACTGATTTGGCTTAAATGTCGAAGTGCATCTTGTTGCTGTGGGCTATCATTAGTCTTCAGCTGCAGGGCATCTGTAATTAAGTAAACAAGCGAGCCTGGTTTCGCTATTTGTCTGATTCGTGCGCAATTTTCGCTGAAATAATTATTACCACTATTGCTCTGCGGGTTATTACTCTGGCTTGAAGATTGATATTGCTGAACGTGTTGGTTTGCATGTAGCGTAGTTAACGCGTGTAAATAATGTAAAACGCCTTCTTTCCGGCTTCTTGGTTTCAGCTCTAGGTGTTCACTTTGGTTAAAGACAATTCCACCTAAGCGGTCGCCTCTATTTTTTGCATGCCAAGCCACTAGTGATGCAATATGTGCCGCTTGTACTGATTTAAATAATAACTGACTACCAAAGTGCATGCTCGCACTTAAGTCAGTTGCAATAAGTACAGGGCGTTCTAATTCTTCACGAAATAGCTTAGTATGGGTTTTACCTGTACGCGCTGTTACTCGCCAATCTATAGCACGAATATCATCACCGGTTTGATAATGTCTAACTTCATCAAACTCCATACCGCGACCTTTACTTCGTGATAAGTAATTTCCTGACATTTGCCCATGAATGTTTTTACGTGCTGTTAAATCAATTAGCGCTGTTTTATTTTGATAGTTCAACAGCTCAGCCATTGCTAACTCAACCCCATTGCTGTAAATCTTCGCAAGCTGAGCTTGATAGTCACTTTGGCTATCGTTTGTATTTTGTATTTTCTTTTGTTTAAACCACATAACTAAGGCTATTCGTTAAGCAACAGCAACTAAGCTTAATAAATGGTCAAGCAATTGATTTGAAGTGATACCTTCAGCTTCAGCTTGGTAACTTAATAATATTCGATGGCGTAAGACGTTGTGAAAGACTGCTTGAATATCTTCAGGGCTGACAAAATCTCTATTATGTAACCATGCTCGAGCTCTTGCACATCTATCTAGTGCAATTGTGGCACGAGGACTCGCACCAAAAGCAAGCCAGGATTTTAATTTGTCATCATACTTCTCTGGTTGACGGGTAGCCATTATTAAATCAACCATGTAAGTCTCAAGAGCTGGTGCCATATGTATATTAAGTACATCCTTACGAGCACTAAATATTTCCGCTTGGCTTAATACCCTAAGTGGTGCTTTTTCGTCATCCGCATTAGCCAGCGCCTCACCTCGATTGAGCTTTAATATATCTAGTTCACTTGCTGCATCGGGATAATCAATTTCTAAATGCATTAAAAAGCGATCTAATTGCGCTTCTGGCAGCGGGTAGGTACCTTCTTGCTCAATTGGGTTTTGTGTTGCCATAACAAGGAATAATTCAGGTAATTGATAGGTTTTTCTACCTACCGTTACTTGACCTTCAGCCATGGCTTCTAATAAAGCAGATTGTACTTTAGCGGGGGCACGGTTTATTTCATCAGCTAGCACTAAGTTTTGAAAAAGCGGTCCGGATTGAAAAACAAAACTACCATCTTCAGGACGATAAATATCAGTACCGGTTAAATCGGCAGGTAATAAGTCAGGGGTAAACTGTATACGATGAAAATCAGCTTCTAATCCATCAGCTAAAGCATTTACTGCACGGGTTTTAGCCAGTCCTGGTGGGCCCTCAACAATTAAATGCCCATTAGCAAGAAGAGCAATAAGTAAATTTTCTACAAAAGCCGGTTGGCCGATAATCTGCGTAGCTAAATGTTCTTTTAGTGTTGAGAAATGTTCAATTGCCATATTCATTTATCTTTTTAAGTAAAGTATTTATAAGGATGAGTAATTGTTGAAATGCACTCTAGCATTTTATATAAGGTTTTTCTTAAAGAAAACAAGGTTAATGTTAGATAGTTGTAATAATTTTTATTTATTCATAAGCGCTAGTAATAAGCTATGCTATGAAAATTAAACTATATTTCATTCTGTATTAGAAAGTGGTTACTTCCTTATACAGAATGAAATAACTTTTAAATCAGTGATTGATATTTTTTGATAGTTAGTTAAAATCAAGGACAATATTTAAGAGGTCAGACCTCTTTTTGTGTTATCTATTTCAATAATAGGTAGGCGCCGTAACTGGAGAATAAAGTATATGACGATAAAAATGACCACATCAAAAGGTGAGCGTATTGCCGTAGTAGCTGGGCTGAGAACTCCTTTCGCTAAACAAGCAACAGCTTTTCATGGTGTACCTGCCGTTGATTTAGGTAAGTTAGTAGTGAATGAGCTACTGCAAAAACATGATGTAGATCCCGCTATTATAGATCAATGTGTTTTTGGGCAAGTAGTCCAAATGCCTGAAGCCCCTAATATTGCTCGTGAAATTGTTTTAGGCACAGGTATGAACGTACACACCGATGCTTATAGTGTTTCACGTGCATGTGCAACCAGCTTTCAATCAACTGTAAATGTGGCTGAGTCTATCATGGGCGGTTTTGTCGATGTCGGTATAGCTGGTGGAGCTGATTCCTCATCGGTTGCGCCAATTGGCGTGTCGAAAAAGTTTGCTCGTACTTTATTAGACTTGAGTAAGACTAAAACGCTAGGTCAAAAAATTGCATTGATACGTAAGTTAGGATTAAAAGATATTTTACCAGTAGCGCCCGCAGTTGCAGAATACTCAACAGGTATCTCTATGGGAGAAACCGCAGAGCAAATGGCTAAAACTTACAATATATCTCGTGCTGATCAAGATGCTTTAGCACATCGCTCTCATACACTGGCCACTAAAAACTGGGCTGAGGGAAATCTTGCTGGCGAAGTAATGAGTGCTCATAGTGAGCCTTATAATGGATTTATTGATAAAGATAATTGTATTCGTGAAAATTCTGAGTTGGAGAGTTACGCAAAATTACGTCCTTGCTTTGATCGTAAACACGGTACTGTTACGGCAGCTACGAGTACGCCACTAACCGATGGTGGTGCCGCAATTTTGTTAATGCGTGAAGGGCGAGCAAAAGAATTAGGCTATAAGCCACTTGGCTATATTCGAAGCTACGGTTTCGCTGCCATTGATGTATGGCAAGATATGTTAATGGGACCAAGCCATGCAACGCCTATTGCTTTAAAACGTGCGGGTTTGGAATTAGCTGATTTAGATTTAGTTGAAATGCATGAAGCATTTGCAGCACAAGCATTAGCGAATATGAAAATGTTCGCCAGTGATAAGTTTGCACGTGAGCATTTAGGGCGTGATAAAGCTATTGGTGATATTGATATGACTAAGTTTAATGTGATGGGTGGCTCAATTGCTTATGGTCATCCTTTCGCGGCAACGGGAGCACGTTTAATTACTCAAACCTTGAATGAGCTTAACCGACGTGGTGGTGGTGTAGGGTTAACTACCGCTTGTGCAGCTGGTGGTTTAGGCGCGGCTATGGTTGTGGAGACAGATTAATGACTGATATCAATAAAGAGGAAAATAGTGTGAGTGCTTTTACGTTAGTTCGCCAAGATAATGGCATAGTGCATTTAATCATGGATGTCGTTGGCGATACCATGAACACTCTAAAAGCTGAATTTGCTGAACAAGTGGCAGATGTACTTGCTGAAATAAAGTCAGACTCAGCTATTACGGGTGTCGTTTTATGTAGTGGTAAAGAAGACTCTTTTGTTGCCGGTGCCGATATCAATATGATCAACGATTGTAAAACTACTGAAGAAGTTATTGCTTTGACACGTCAAGGACAGATGATTTTTTCACAGTTAGAGCAATTAAAAGTGCCAGTGGTAGCTGCGATTAACGGCGCATGTTTAGGTGGTGGCTTAGAGCTTGCCATGGCATGTCACGCCCGAGTTTGTAGTGATAACCCTAAAACCGCGCTAGGTTTACCAGAAGTGCAGCTTGGTTTATTACCAGGCGGTGGTGGCACACAGCGTTTACCTAAACTCGTTGGCGTACAAAAAGCATTAGACATGATGTTAACGGGTAAACAATTAAGAGCTAAGCAAGCGTTAAAAGCAGGTTTGGTCAATGATGTTGTTCCTAATAGTATTTTAATTGAAACAGCAGAGAAGATAGCCTTGGCGGGTAATATAAAGCATACGGTTAAATTTAAATCATCGTTTGTTAATAAATTCCTTGAAGGAACTTCAATTGGCCGCGGTATCGTTTATAAGCAAGCTAAAAAATCAGTGTTATCTAAAACCAAAGGTAATTATCCAGCGCCAGTTAAAATTATTCAGTGTATTAAAACCGGTATTGAGCAATCTCCTGCGAAAGGTTACCAAATAGAAGCAGAGAATTTTGCAGACTTAGTGATGAGCGCAGAGTCGGCTCAGTTACGTAATTTATTCTTTGCTACGACAGAAATGAAAAAAGAGCAGGGTGTTGAGGGAGTTCTTCCTGAGCCTATCAAGAAAGCTGGCGTACTTGGTGGCGGTTTAATGGGTGGAGGCATTGCTTTTGTTACTGCAACTAAGGCGAATGTGCCAGCTAGAATAAAAGATATAGGTCATCAAGGTATTAGCCATGCGCTTAAGTACAGTTTTGATTTACTGAATAAGAAAGTTAAACGTCGCTTTATGCGAAAAAGTGAAATGCAGAAGCAGATGGCCATGATTACTGGCTGTGTTGATTATTCTGGCTTTAAAGATGTCGATATCGTTGTTGAAGCGGTTTTTGAAAATTTAGAATTAAAGCAGAACATGGTGGTTGAGGTTGAACAGCAAGCAAAAGAGTCTACTATTTTTGCTAGCAATACTTCGAGTTTACCAATCGGAAATATTGCCGCCAAAGCAACAAGACCTGAAAATGTGATTGGTTTACATTATTTCTCACCGGTAGATAAAATGCCATTGGTAGAAATTATTCCTCATGAGGGAACATCTGATAAAACAGTATCTACCACAGTTGCCTTTGCTAAAAGGCAGGGTAAAACACCGATTGTAGTTAAAGATAAGGCAGGATTTTATGTAAACCGTATTCTTGCGCCATACATGAACGAAGCCGCTCTGTTGCTACTTAGCGGAGAGCCTATTGATAAACTTGATAAAGCCCTAGTAAACTTTGGTTTCCCTGTAGGGCCGATGCAACTACTTGATGAGGTGGGTATCGATGTTGGTGCTAAGATAGGACCAATTTTACAGGCTGATTTAGGTGATAGATTTGCTGCACCGTCGGCATTTTCTAAATTATTAGACGATGGCCGTTTAGGTAAAAAATCTGAGAAAGGTTTCTATTTATACGGAAAAGCGGCTAAGAAAGGTAAAAAGCAAATAGATGAGAGTATTTATAGTTTATTAAATATTAAACCATCAGGTAGCTTGTCTGCAGAGGAAATTGCGAAACGTTGTACTTATATGATGCTAAATGAAGCTGCGCGTTGTGTTGATGAAGGTATAGTGCGAAACGCTCGTGATGGTGATATTGGAGCTATATTTGGTATTGGTTTCCCGCCATTTTTAGGTGGTCCTCTGCGATATATTGATAAAATAGGTGCAAAGTCATTAGTGGCTCAGTTATCACAATGGGCAGAGCAACATGGAGAGCGCTACACTCCTTGTGAAGCGTTAGTTGCTATGGCCGAATCTGGTACAAGCTACTATTAGTTTTTTGCTTGATTGATTAAGTGATTTTTTAACGCCAACTCTTTTGAGTTGGCGTTTTGATTTATGGGCTATTCAAAAATAAAATGTACTAAAACAGGTAACTATGTTTAGATTCAAGTGTTAAGATTCACAAGTAACACTTTTCATTCATAAGGAAATATTTTGTTTAAAAACACCTCGATAAGCATTACGCTTTTAATTTCATTCTGTTTAACATTCATTTCAGGCTGCTCTAGTTTAAATTTGCCAGCGATAACTGAACAAACAAGTAATACTCAGCTCGAAGGGAAAATTATTTGGCATGATCTTATTACTGATACACCACAATTGACTCAAGAGTTTTATCAATCGTTATTTGGTTGGGAATTTGAAGAGCTTTCTTTAGCTGGAGGACTGTTCGGCAAAGTAAATTACACTTTGATACGTCACAATGGCAAGCTCATTGGTGGCATGGTGGATCAAACTAAATTACAAGTACAAAAAGATATCTCACAATGGGTGGTTCTTATGTCTGTTAAAGATATCGAGAAAGCCGTTGAAGAAGTTAACAGCTCAGGAGGCACGGTTTTCTCTCCGGTTACTGATTTAGGTGAGCGAGGAAAAATTGCTATTGTTGCCGATCCACAAGGAGCTTTATTAGGCTTGTTGGAGACTAAACAAGGTGATCCGATTGATAAAGATGCTGTTGAGTTCGGGGATTTCTTATGGACTGAGCTTTGGACTAATGATGTAAGTAAAGCTACAGAGTTTTATCAACGTATCGCTCATTACCAGGTTAAAGACCGAAATATAGAGGCAAAGAAAAGCCAAGATAAGAATTATCGTGTTCTAAAGAATCAGGGTAAAGCTAGAGTCGGTATTATGACGAATCCTGTGGAAAATTTAACGCCACTATGGGTTAGCTATATTCGAGTAAAAGATGCAGAGACACTAGATGCCATGGTTGCAAAAGTTGAGAGTTTGAAGGGAGAGATTTTACTCGCCCCACAGGATAGAGCAATTGGGGGGCGTGTTGCTTTGATTGCTGGTCCTTCAGGTGCAGGAATAGCTTTGCAGACATGGCCTGAAAAGCGGGTGAAATCATCAGATAATGAACAGTTAAAAGGAGATAAATAATGAGACAAGTAAAAAAAATATTATGTTTGACTGTAGTTATTTTAACTTCTTCATTAGGTCTTACGAGTTGCGATGCTAGCAATACTAGCGTTTATGGCAGTATTGGTGTTTCTAGTGGTTATAGCTCTTATTATGGCTCATATGGCCGAGGTTATAATTCAGGACCTAGAATGCGTGGCAGTATTACTATTGGTGGAAGAATTCGATAAGTAACTTGTAAATACCTTAGTTAATTTATAACCATTTAAAAAAAACTATACGCTTAAGCAAAGTACGCTTTGATTTAAGGTATAGTTTTTTTATGTCCTATCAGTCACTCTTCTTTTATTTGTAGTTAAAACTCCTTAATACTATCCGATTGAGTTCTTCAAAATAGTTATTCAAATCACCTAAAAAATATATTCATCTTTAAATAATTAATAACACCATAATAGGTAATTAAGTTAGTTTCTATAACTCCTTATTATGCATAGTAATGATGTTGTGTCATTTATTTGACTGCAATAAAGATCCTATTGATGGCAGAATCGATCCGCCAATACGGAAAATTACTGCCACTCATTATTATAAGATATTTCCGTGTTCAGCTATTGAATAATGGTTAAATTTTATCTATATTAGCGGCGTTTTTCTCAGCTGTTTTAGAAAGGTATTGTTTTGTTGATTTTGATCTTTGTAGGTGCTTGTATAAGTGCGATTAGTGGTGTGTTTTTTAATATTCAAGCAATGTTAACGGGCTTAGGTCGCAAACGTTGGACTGTAGCAGGATTAATCTTTGGACCACTGGTATTACCGATGTTCATGATGAAAAAACGAATGAAGCTTAATCACCTGTTTGGTTTAAATCAATTAATCTTTAGGGCTTGATTGTACAGGGAAGATAGAGAGTATTATTCTGTGAGTTGAGCTTGTCTTGATATTAGATATTTACATTGAGGACGAGCTAAGTAAATATAAGAATAAAGTCGCTAACATCCATGTTAGTGTCTTAGAATATATTAAACCTTATGACCACCAAGTGTTAGCTGAGGTTTCTTTAAACTCAATACGAGCAGCAATAGGGTTTGATTTTTTAGTAGTTTTAGTAGTAAACAAAGCTTTAAATAATTTAATCATTGTCAATCTCCGATATAGATAATTTAAATTAGTAACTTAAATTCGACGAGCGCCACGGTTAGAGCCAACTTCTTTAATAGTTAAGCTATTATCAGAGCTTATACGACGAGCGCCACGATTAGAGCCAACTTCTTCAATAGTTAAGCTATTATCAGAGCTTATACGACGAGCGCCACGGTTAGAGCCTACTTCTTCAATAGTTAAGCTATTATCATTACTTATACGACGAGCACCACGGTTAGAGCCTACTTCCTGGATGTCTAAATTATTATCAGAGCTTATACGACGAGCACCACGGTTAGAGCCTACTTCCTGAATATTCAAATGTTGCATATCAGCTATAGGTGCTGGTGAAGAGGACATTGCCATTGATAAAATAATTGAACTTAACATATTTATTTCCTTAATTATTGAAATTAGTTTTTCGGTTTGATTAAGGTAATGCTTAAATTGTGCCAAGTTAGCTTCGTTATTTGTACAAGAATACAAAAGCCTTGATTTAAAAGGGAGTGAGAGAAGGGAAAAGAAGATGTTATTGTTATATCTATGAAATATATTAAATGATTTTAAGCTCAGTCAGTTTTTTGACATTGATATAAAACTGTTTTTTACTTCTGCTTCTGATTAAAACTAGTCGATTTATGGGTGATTTGATGGGCAAGTAAGTACTTTTGAAATTGCTCAGTCGCTAATGGTTTGCTGTATAAATAACCTTGCAACAATTCACAACGAAGTCCAGATAAGAAGCTTAGTTGATGATTAGTTTCTACACCTTCAGCAACCACATCCATACCTAAGTTGTGAGCAATAGTGACAATGGTGGCAACCATGTTTCGACCTTGCTCAGATAGCTCAATATCATCAACAAATGCTTTGTCTATTTTTAAGGTGTTGAGTGGGAATTTCTTTAAATAGGCTAAAGAAGAATACCCGGTGCCAAAGTCATCTAGTGATAAATGGATTCCCATGGCTCGTATTTGTAACATGGTATCTATAGCTGCTTGTGGTGAGTCCATTACCGTGCCTTCAGTAATCTCAAGTTCTAAATGTTTTGCAGGTAACTGACTTTCTTTTAGAATATCTGTGATTTGTCCTACTAAATTAGCTTGAGTAAATTGTACTGCGGATAAGTTAACGGCAACTCGACCATCAAATAACCCCGCATCAACCCACTTTTTAGTAGCGAAACAAGCTTTTCTAAGAACTATTTCACCGATATCGATTATTTGGCCAGTTTCTTCAGAGACAGGAATAAAGACGACAGGGCTTACAACACCTTTATTTGGTGTTTCAAACCTGACAAGGGCTTCCATACCTGCGACCTTACCCGTTGAGATTTCAATTTTAGGTTGATAAAAAACGGAAAAAGAATCTTCTTTTAAACCGTGTCTAATCAAGTTTTCAATTTGTAAGCGTTTTACTGCTTGTTTATTCATTGAGTCACTGAAAAACTGGTATTTGTTACCACCGCTGCCTTTAGCATGATACATAGCCGTATCGGCATTTTTTAATAGCTCATGACCGGAATTACCATCTTCAGGAAACAAAACAATCCCTATACTGCTGTATAAGACTATTTCTTGACTCTTTAGCTTAAACGGCTGTGCAATGGCACGTAAAATATCTTTAGCTAATGTTGTGATGGTATGAATATCATTAGTGCCTTCAATGATAATACTAAATTCATCGCCACCTAAACGGTAAACAGTGTCTTGCTTTCTACCTAATGCCAGCATTCTTTGGGCAACTTGACATAAAATGCTATCGCCTACTTGATGTCCCATTGAATCATTGATCTTTTTGAAGTTATCTAGATCAAAGACCAGTAGGGCATGGTTAATGTTATTTTTAACTAGTCTAGCTTGATTAGCTTGGAAGAAAGAACGATTTGGTAAACCTGTTAACGTATCCGAGCTCGCAAGTTTTCGTAGTTCTGCTTCAGTCTCTTTTCGTTTGGTTATATCAGAAAAAACCCCAACAAAGTGTGAAATATTACCATTTTCATCATGAATTATGTCAATGTTGAGGTCGGTAAGGTATTTTTTACCATTTGCTCTGACACTTTCTATTTCACCATGCCAGCCACCTTTAGTTAACAAGTGCTTTTTTATGTTTTGGCTAAAACTATTAGGGTATTGATTGAAGGTCATTGAACGGCCGACCATTTGATTTTTACTTTTGCCTGTTATCCGTTGAAATGCTTTATTAACATCAACGGCAATAAATTGACGATCATAAATAACCACAGCGTCTGAGATATTTTGAATACAACGAGCAAACAGTTTTAATCGCTCTTCAGCTTTTTTGATATGACTGATATCTTTTAAGGTACCTGTCATCCGTGTTGGTTTGTTTTCATCATCACGTTCAACTATTTTGCCGCGATCTAATATCCAAATCCAACGTTCGTTTTTATCTTTAACTCGATAAGTTGCTTCAAAGTGTTCATTTTTATCTGCTAAATGCTCTGCTAATGCTTGTTTGACTCTAGGCAAGTCTTGTTGATGAATATTAGTTTCTGCGTTAGCGTTACGAGTACTGTCTTGTGGAAAGGCTAAATTACTCCAAGTGTTAGTATGATAAACTTTGTCGGTTATTATGTTCCAATCCCACATTTCATCTCCGCTCCCCCACAGAGATAGTTTAAGGCGCTCTTCACTTTCTTTTATTTGAGAGTTGTATAGTTGTTTATTTCGATACTGCTGTATTACATACACAAAAAACAGCATTGAAAGCAGTGAATAGATGATAATTGCACTAGTAGATAGCCACCAAGGCTTTAATATACGGACATTGAGCTGGCCTGTTTTTGAATTACTGACGTTATTAATATCATAGGCTTGAACTTCAAAGACATAGTCACCGCCACTGAGGTTGGTATAAGTGGCTCTGTTATTGTTACTTCCTGTATCTGTAGCAGCATCTATCCATTCATCCTCTAAGCCGACTAATCGATAGCGATATCTTACTTGTGTTGGTAGTTTAGGGTTAGGGGAGACAAACTCAAAGCTAACAGGAGATTGTTTATATTCTAATTCAAGTTGCTCTATTGTATTTAGCTGCGCTGATATTGTAAATTTACCCTTGATTTTTTGAGAGTTAGGAGAAGAGCTTACAGCCACTTTTTTATTGGCAACGGATAGGTAAGTAAATATTGGCTTTTCAATGTTTTGCTGAAATTGTTGTAAAACTTCACTTGGACTAAATTTATAAAACCCATGAGGGCTACCAAAATACATGACCCCTTCATTTTCAATCGCAGAATAATCAATAAACTGAGGGTTAAGTATTGAAAAATCTTTATCAAAATTAATTACTTGTTTCGTTTTTGGGGATATTGTAGCAATTCCTGCATTTGTACCTACCCATGCATTTTCCCTGTCATCTATTAAAATTGAAGTAATATAGTTATTTTTCATCCCCGATTTTTCATTAAACTTGAAAGTTTCACTTGTTTTCTTGTTTATTAAGACTAACCCTTGGTTATCAGAGCCTAACCAAAGCCAGTTAGAACTAACAGCAATATTATTTGCTTTGATATTTATTAGTTTATTGTTTTGATTGTCGAAAAGAAGTTTGAATTCATTTTTTTTAGTATTGAAAGAATAAATGTTGTTAGTTGAAGATGTAACCCAAATAATATTCGTGTTATTTGTTTTGATACTTGTAAGTATGTCATCTAATTCAGTGTCATAGCTCTTAAATGTTTTAGAATTGGTATTGAATTCAGTGAGTTGTCCATTGTCATTTATAAACCATAAATTATTGTTAACTTGATAAGTATTTCTATTGCTTGAGTAACCTGACTTATCTTTCCATTCTTGATGTTCAATTAGTTTTTTTTCTTGAGTATCGTAGAAAAATAGTTTGTTATTATCGGTTCTAAGCCATACATCGTTATTCTGACCTGAAATTATTTGAGATAAGTTTTCATCTAATGGAAAAAGGGACTTTTCAATATTTCCATTATTTGAAATTAGAAATATTCCTTGATACCCAGTGGATAACCATATTTTGCTATCAGAAGTTCTAGTGAGTGACTCTACTCTATAGCTTTGCTCTCCATAATCCGCTAGGCCATGGTAAAATAATGATGATAACGGAGTATACTTGTTTAAACCGCCACCATATGTAGCTAGCCACATATTACCATTATTGTCTTTGTAAACATCCATTATCCAACTCTCGCTGAGCGAGTTAACACTGTTATTATTTTGGTATGCCTGAATACTATCATCAAGCAGATTAATAGTATTTAAACCATTATGAGTTGCTAGCCATACATGAGTATCATTATATTGAGTGATTGTACGAATGCTGTTTGAAAGCAGTGGTTGGATATACTTACTACTATCTGTATCTGCAGTTAAATGAGAAAGAAGTTGATAATCATCATCAACTATAAAAAGCCCATTATTAGTGGCTAACCAGTAGCGATTATCAATAGTTTTAATGTCAAATAAGGCTTGAGCATCAATGGTTAAATCAAATTTATTATCTTCTTGTAATGAACCGATATAATTATAATTTTTACTAATAAGGTGGATGCCATTATCGTAGCTACCTAACCAGTAGTTTTGTTCCTTATCTTGGAAAATGGTTTTTATTTCTTTAAATTTATTGTTATGACCTCGAACGTCAATACGAGTGAATTTTGCTTTAATCGGCTTGTTTTCGAGAGATAATGTGTGCAAGCCACTAGCTGTTGAAATCCACAATAATCCATTTTGTTTAATATTATCAATTAACTTTCCTTGCTCTTGATATATATCCCAAATAACGTTATCTCTAAGGGAACTTCTATCGTTAATAATATTTTTAAAAGTATCAAAGTTGTTTAAAGTTTCATTGTATCTGCTTAAACCATTTTCGGTGCCAACCCACAAGGTATTTTGACTATCAATGAATATTTTTCTAATAACATTATCTGCAATCGAGTGATTATCATTAGTATTGTGCCGATAAATTACAATGTTATTACCATCATAGCGGTTTAGGCCATCTTCAGTGCCAAACCACAAAAAACCTTGGTGATCTTGAGTAATACTAAATACATTAGAGCTAGAAAGGCCATCAAGCGCTGTTAATTGACTGAATTTTAATTGCTCACTTTGTGAGACGGAAGTTTCTTGTGTGTGCTGTTGAGCATATAGACTGCTAATAGGGAGGGTAACAGAACAAATAGCTACAATAATAAGGTATTTTAGCTTTACGACTATATTTCGGTTAGCAATTATTGCTTTTGATGATACCGATAAAAAAGAAAATAGCTTGGAAAAATTTAAAAGCACAGTTGAGCCTGAATAAAGGTGAATTTATTGTTTTTATTTGTAAGCGCAAGCTCATTTAAAATCATGTATAGCCTTAAGTCAACTTAGCTTACTGTTTTTATCGGCAAAGTTATCCGTTGCATTAGTACTTTCTGCTACTTTTTTCAATAAAATCATCAATGTTACTTATTATTCTAGTATTTATATTTGATAAGCTTGAAGATTGTTGTATTGCTGCTTTATCAGGTCCTGAAGTTAAAATTAATCTGTCGGGGTTACTCTCTACCATTAATTGCTTTTTAATAAAGTTTTTAACCTGACTAAAGTCTAGAGCTAATATAGCCGTGAGCAGTTGTTCTTTGTGCGTAAATGAAAGGTCATTATTGCAAATAGCAGCCCAAAAACGCTGACTTTTTATTCTTAAATTACTGTCCTTTTCTTCTAGTTGACCTGCTAATCCTTGTATTAAGTGATGCCAGTTCTCTTCTGTTAAATCTTCAAGCATAGTCAAACTATTATTTATAAAACTATCGATTGCCGCGGTTAATGCGCATGCATCTGTATTAGGTGATTGAATATAAAAAGCGATGCCAGGGTAGCGATTTATTGGCACATAACCAACACCAACGATATAACCATACTGTTTATCTGTTCTCATTTCTTGAAAAAAGAAGGGGGATAATAAATGGCTAGTTACCATAGTTAATGCCACGATGTGATTATCTCTTGTGGGCGATGGGGTATAGACGACAGTTGCATGGTCATGTTCAGGGATAGACATTGGCAGTAATAGTGTCTTTTGACCGCTAAAATCAATAACAGGACATTTTACCGAAAATTGGTCATGATAATTTTTACTAAATGCTCTTTTTATATGACTTGCAATATTATGGGCATGCTCAATTAACCAGTTTCCGTGAATAAGTGCCTCCAGAGTCACTTCTTTAAATAGCTGCTGGCAAAATGTTTGGTATTGTAGAAAACTAATACTACTTAGGGCTTTGGCCAGTGTTTCTGCATTAGGGTTGTTTGGTTGGGAAATAGAACTAAGTGTTGAGAAAAGCTGAGAAATTGACTTACTCTTATCAGTGTTATTCCAATGATCAATTAGTTGTTGTTTAAATAACTCAAAATCTTGCTCGTTAACATCATGTTCTTGTAAACGAAATAATAGCTTGTCTAATAAGGTCGGTTGGTTCTCGCTAATCCCTGATATTTGTAGGGTAATCCCGCCTTGATGTGCGTACAGATGGTAATGAATGCAAGCGAGCTCAGCGTCATAGTTTTCCTCAACAACCGTATTGGTATATAAATCCACAAACAATCGCGTCATGGCGATATTTTCTACGCTCATAATCGAATAGGGAGAATCTATACCTAAATAGATATAACCTTTTGGTACTTTAAATGTTGTGTCTTGCTTATACCATATCGATAGACCACTGGCTTTCTCAATAATTACTGGTGTGTCTTTAGAAGATTGGTTATTATAAATGTGAGGATTACCAATAATGTATGGATTTTTATCAGGTAAAAACAAACCACTGTTATTAGTAGGCTGGCGAGTTTCCTTTACAATTTTTTGCCAGCTTTTAATTTTACTCTTTTTTAATTTCTCTACGTGATAAGGAACTTGATACCATTTACTGGTTTTCGAAAACTCATTATTTTGACTAACATGAGTAATACGCATATTGTCAGCATTTAGGTAACTTAATAAGTGTGAAACATTATCATGATTCATTCCTGACATGATGTAATCACCAAAGATATAGTCACATTCAGGGTAGTGCTGCATGTTAATGACTAATTGACTGACATTATCCAGAGCTTTAGATTTTTCATGGTAAATATAAGATAATTCAGCAATTGCTTGTTTTTCTATATAATAATGCTCTGAGAGTGGGGAAGACTTCAATAAGCCAATATAAGAAAATACGATGGCTATAACGTCATCTATATGATCTTCCCCTTTTTCGGTCAGACTGATACGAACATTAAAGTCTTTAAAATTTGAACCGTTTATACCAGAGCCTGCTGTTAAACCCATTCCCCATTGTTTATGTTTTAATTGAGCTAAGATACTGCCAGGCCCTTCGTGACCAAGTAGGTAAGCAAGTATTGATTCGGGTTTATCTTGGTAATATTTATCTATACTTTCCATCGCAAAACTAATGATTAACTGTCGGTCATTCTTCACCGGACAAATATTAATTTTAATACCCTGATGCTCAGGGTGATATAAAGAAGCTGTTATTTCTGGCAGGGGGGTAGTTGTTGTTTTAATGGCACTAAATAACTCTTCTGCAAGTTTTGATAGCTCAACCAATGACTGTGGGCCTTCAATTGCTAAGGTCATGTAATTTGCTTGATAATAGCTATCAAAGAAATTTTGTACTTCACTGACAATACTTTCTCCGTTTCGATCAGCTAATGTATCAATATTACCAACGGAGAATTGTGAAAATGGATGTGCTTGGTTGATGGTTTCTTTATGAACATCATAAAGGCGACGAATATCATCTTTGAGTTTTAATTTAAACTCTGCATCAATGTTTTTTCTTTCTTTGACGATGAAGTCTTCACTAAGTAGGGGAGCGATAAAGAATTGACTAAATCTATCAAGAGCATTAGCAAAGTGTTGATGGTGGACGTCAAAATAAAAGCAAGTATGTTCGGTTGACGTCCAAGCATTATTACTACCACCATGTTGGCTGATGTATTTTTGATATTCGCTACCATCAGGATACTTATGCGTACCTAAAAACAACATATGCTCTAGAAAATGTGCTAAGCCTTGTCTATCTTTGGGGTCATTAAAGTGACCAGCGTTAACGGCTAATGCTGCTGCAGATTTATCTGACTCTTCATTATGAACAAGTAATACACGTAAACCATTGACTAGGGTGATTGTACGGTATTGTTTTGAATCATTTGGGCTTTGCTTCAACGCATGGCTCCTAAGTTTGGCAATGAAAAGTCAAATAGAGAATGTTTTTTACAATAGATTAACTTATCTAATTACTATATGGAATAACTAGACTTTCTTTATTATTAATAGTTAATTTGAAAGATAGATAGATTCTATTACTATAGCCGTTAATAACGACCTATGTGAATTATTATCAATAACAATCTACTATTGTAGTGTTGAGTTTTTTGCACCTTTTATAAAGAAAAATGAGTAGTTAATGCAGATATATATTATGCGTCATGGTGAAGCAAGTAACCAATTTATAGGGTCGAATACTAATGACGCGGCAAGACCTTTAACTGAGTTAGGGGAAGCTGAAGTAAATAAAATGGGGCAATGGTTAACAAGTCAGCTAGATGCGGAAGTAGATATTTTTGTCAGTCCATACGTACGAGCTCAGCAAACATGTAATATTGTCGTAAATACCATAGCAAAAGGGACTGGCTCTTTGGCCGTAATTCCTAAAACACTCGACTTTATTACTCCTTCAGGAAACGCACAACAAACTCATGATTATATTGATGGTATCATTGCGCACAAAGGTAATGGCAATCGAAGTATGTTAATCATTTCTCATATGCCCTTTGTCAGTTATTTGGTTGCGCAATTAACTCAAAGCCAAGATACACCCTTGTTTGCTACAGGAGCTATCGCACATATCAATTATGATGTTCAGTTAATGCAAGGACAACTTCTCAAAATGTATTGTCCGGCACATGTCCATATATAAATTGTCTTATACCATTCCATCTAAGAAAGTGATCGCTTAGCGAGAATTTAAAGGTTTAGAGGCAAGGCATTGATTGCAAATAATAGTTATTCAGGAGAATAAGCTCCTGCATTCTCTAATAAGCTACGTCCATGTAGCGTTTTTGTTAAAATCAATAACGCAGCATATAAACCTTTAACTTTTTATTAGGTACTCGCCCTTCGGGAACGTATGGGCATCATGATAAAGGCACAAAATTTGTTTGATGTAGAATAACTATATCTAAACCTATTTTGTTTGTTCTCATATCGCCCATGTCGTTCTAAGTGGTCACTTCTTTAGATGGATTGGTATTAGATATTATTATCAAATTTATCTTTTAATTCGATGAGTGCTAATAGTGCACCATTGCCGCCCCATTCTAATGGTGCTTGATGAAAGGCCATTACATCGGGGTGTTGTACTAGCCAATGAGGTACTTTATTCTTTAGTACTCTTGAGCCAAGACCATGAATAATGCAAATACATCGGGCGTGCTCTTTTTGACAGGCATATAATAAAGCCGCTATTTCTTTTTTAGCTTGATGTTGATCTAATCCGTGTAAATCTAAGATAAGATCCGGCTGATAATAGCCTCGACGTAAATTCTTCGCTTCAAAACTGTCAACACCATTTCGGACATATTTCATTGGCCCTTGTGATGATAAATCTGGTTCGAATTCATCTGAAAAATGAAACTGGGCTAAGGCTTTAGTGTTTTTTTTATCACTATGATGCCTTTTAGGCTTGATGGTTGTTTTTTCAAAGTGTATGGTGTCAGCCATTATCGGCTTGACCTTGCCAATAGTCTCTTTAAATAGCTTTTTATCGTCTACACTAAGTAGTCTATTAGGTGTATTTTTCTTTTTCATGGCGGCAGTGTAAAAATATCTGTTAGTCATTACAAGTAGATTATCTAGCGAAATACAAGCATATACAAAATATTTAGGAATACTCCCTGTGAATAAGTTAACTTCAGTTACTAGTCAACTACACACCGTTGGTGACTATTGTCGATATGGCGCCACCTTATTTAATCAAGCTGAATTATTTTACGGCCACGGCAGTGATAATGCTTTTAGTGATGCTTATACATTAATCATGTACGCGCTATCTTTACCTTCTGAAGTCAATACTAGCTTAATGTCTTGTCGATTAATTGAAACTGAAAAAGAAAATGTTATCGCGTTATTTCATCGTCGTGTAGAAGAGCAAATCCCAGTAGCTTATATAACTAATATCGCTTATTTTGCTCAATTGCCTTTTTACGTCGATGAAAGAGTTCTCATTCCGCGATCACCGTTTGGTGAGTTAATAGAACATCAATTCTTTCCCTATATTGCAGCTAATAAAGCGCCTAAAAGGATATTAGATTTATGTACAGGGAGTGCATGCATCGCTATCGCCTGTGCAAGTTACTTTAGTGATTCTGAGGTAGATGCTGTCGATTTATCGGTTGATGCGCTTAACGTGGCTCAAATCAATATAGAAAATCATGGCGTTAGTGAACAAGTTATTCCAATTCAATCTGATGTTTTTTCTGGGGTTAAAGGGCAAATTTATGATTTAATTGTCACTAATCCGCCGTATGTTGATCAACAAGATATTGACTCTTTACCGGCAGAGTATCTTCATGAGCCAGAAATGGGCTTAGGTTGTGGTACTGATGGTTTAGATATAGTACGCAAAATACTGGCAGAAAGTGCTTCTCATCTTAATGATGGAGGTTTGCTGTTTTGTGAAGTGGGTAACTCTGAGGTGCATGTTAAGTCAATATATCCCACAGTACCTTTTACTTGGCTTACTTTTGAGCGAGGAGGACATGGCGTATTTATGTTAACTAAGGCACAATTAACTGAATTTGCAGCAGTCTTTACTGCTGCTTTGAAATAATACTAATAGAAATATAGGCGTTGGAGTAAAAATGTCAGGCAATACATTTGGAAAATTATTTACGGTTACTTCATTTGGTGAGAGCCATGGTTTAGGCTTAGGCGCTATCATTGACGGTTGTCCTCCAGGTCTAGAATTATGTGAAGCAGATTTACAAATAGATCTTGATAGAAGACGTCCAGGCACGTCTCGTTTTACGACTGCGCGAAATGAAGCGGATCAAGTTAAAATCATGTCGGGTGTTTTCGAAGGTAAAACCACCGGCACTCCTATTGGTCTAATTATAGAAAATACCGACCAACGTTCAAAAGACTACGGCAATATCGCTCAATCTTTTCGCCCTGGGCATGCTGATTATACTTATACGCAAAAATATGGCTTACGTGATTACCGAGGTGGTGGACGTTCATCTGCTCGAGAAACCGCTATGCGCGTTGCAGCAGGAGCCATTGCAAAAAAATATCTAGCACAAAAGTTTGGCATGAAAGTACAAGCTTGTGTGACACAAATTGGCGATATAATCGCTCAAGGTGAAAACAATACTCCACTTGATTGGCAAAATATTGATTGGGTTGGTGTAGAAAGTAACCCGTTTTTCTTCCCTGATAGCACTAAATTAGAACAATTGGATGAGCACTTACGTGGCGTAATGCGTGCTAAAGATTCTATTGGGGCTAAATTAAGTGTTGTAGCGACTAATGTTCCTGTCGGTTTAGGAGAGCCAATCTTTGATCGTATTGATGCAGAAATTGCTCACGGATTAATGAGTATTAATGCGGTTAAAGGGGTAGAAATTGGCGATGGCTTTGAAGTTGTTAATCAAAAAGGCTCAGAGCATAGAGATGAGTTAACCCCTGATGGTTTTTCGAGTAATCATGCTGGTGGCATTTTAGGTGGTATTTCTACCGGCCAACAAATTATTGCTCATTTGGCATTAAAGCCTACCTCAAGTATTGGCGTAAGCGGAAAAACAGTTGATGTCTCTGGTGAAGCTACTGATATCATCACACGAGGAAGACATGATCCATGTGTTGGAATACGAGCAGTACCTATTGCAGAGGCTATGTTAGCTTTAACATTAATGGACCACTATTTAAGACATAGAGCACAAAACGCTGATGTAGATTGTGCAACTCCTGTGATCACGAAATAATAGACTCTTGTCTATGCTCTGCACTATAGCTAGGTAAATAAGGAATTTGGTTTGACATTATTTACCCGGCTATCTTCGAACTACTTTTTTTATTTTGCCATCCTTGGTCTTGTTTCCCCATATTTATCAGTATTTCTTGATGCAAAAGGCTTTAGCTCTATAGAGTTAGGGGAAATATTTGCAATAATTACCGCGACAAAAATAGTTGCGCCTAGCCTTTGGGCTGTTTTAGCGGATAAAACTGGTCAACAGTTATTGATTATTAGGCTAGGTGCAGTTTTTGCTCTGGTTAGCTTTGTATTCTTATTTTGGTTAGATAACTATTGGCCAATTAGCTTCTCTTTAGCCTTATTTAGTCTTTTTTGGACAGCCATATTACCGCAACTTGAAGTGTACACTTTAAATTCAGTTAGACGCAGTAGCAAAATATATGCTCGAGTGCGTTTATGGGGAAGCTTAGGTTTCATTGCCTTAGCTCTAATTGCAGGGCAAGTAATGGAGTATTTCCCTATGGAAAGCTTCACGTTCTCTTTTACCTTGATGGGAAGTTTGATTCTTTTATTACTATTGGTATCGACGTTAACCATCAAGCCTCTTTATAAATCTAGCAAAGAGAAAAAAGCACCCATTGCTATTCGATCAAAATTGCTTGAGTCAGGCTTTATTATTTTCTTTGTATCTGGCACTTTACTGCAAATAAGTTTTGGTCCTTATTACGGTTTCTTTGCTTTATTTCTTCGAGATTTAAGCTATTCAGGATTCACCATCGGATTATTAATATCCTTAG
The DNA here is from genome assembly GCF_057551365.1 of Colwellia sp. KS18-150. Taxonomy (NCBI): domain Bacteria; kingdom Pseudomonadati; phylum Pseudomonadota; class Gammaproteobacteria; order Alteromonadales; family Colwelliaceae; genus Colwellia; species Colwellia sp. KS18-150. The sequence continues at coordinate 81,477 of NZ_BAAJMC010000004.1, forward strand.
GCGTAGTTGCCGAAATTATGGTGTTTATCTATGCCGGTGTATTTTTTAAAGCATTTAGGTTAAAGCATTTATTAATATTTAGTTTAGCGATAACGGCATTACGTTGGTATTTAGTGGCAGTATTTGCGGACTCTGTGATTATATTATCTTTAACTCAACTACTTCATGCGGCTAGTTTTGCGCTTTATCATAGTGCCAGTATGATCTTTATTAGTCATCATTTTAGCCAATGTCAGCAATCAAGAGGGCAGGCAGTTTATCTTGGTGGAGTTTATGGGTTAGGTGGTGCTATTGGTGCTTATTTAGCTGGACTGTTATGGCTTGATGGCAGTGGTGCAACTACCACGTTCATTGCTGCAAGTGCTATTTCTTTAGTGGCGGCATTGTTAATGTTGTTCTTTAAAGAAGCAAGTTATCGTGAACAACATAATGAAAAAAGCCCAGTCTAATGACTGGGCAAAAATAACAAACTAGGGAAACATAAATTTAACGCTTAGCTTTGATTTAACAAGCTCTTACCGTTTATTGCGATTTTTCGAGGCTTTAATGCTTCAGGGATTTCTCGTTGTAAATCCACATGGAGTAAACCATTTTCCATGAAGGCACCGATTACCTTAACATGATCCCCTAATTGAAATTTTCTCTCAAAGTTTCTCTCGGCAATACCTTGATGTAAAAACTTTCGACTATTTGAAGTTTTATCGTCACTAGCCTTTTTAGTGCCGACAATAATTAAACTGTTTTCTTTTGACTCTATATCTATGTCTTCTTCACTAAAGCCAGCAATAGCCATAGTAATGCGATATTGATCTTCTGCTAGAAGCTCAACATTATAAGGGGGATAAGAAGATTGTTTATCGGCACGAGAGGCTTTGTCTATTAAACCAGCTAAGTGGTCAAAACCGATGAATGAACGATATAGAGGGCTGAAATCTGTAGATGTACGCATAATAAATATCCTAATCAATAGCAATAATTTGTGTGCCTTTCTTTGCTTAGTAAGTAAGCGTTGTGAACAGGCGGTTAATTAATACTTTGGTTATTTAGCATTGTGTAAATAATTAAGTATTATGTAGCCCCTTACGGCGACTACATAATTAAAGATGGGGATAAGGAATTAGTTTTCAACAAAAAAAAGCAAATAAATTATAATTGTTTGAATTTATTTGTTATTTTTTTTCGGTATTAGGTGTTTCTGTAGGAGTGCTTTCAACAATATCATTTTGAATAACTAATACTGGGGCTAAATCTTTTACAGCCGTTAGCGCTTTTGCGTAGTCTGGGTGTTGGGAAATATTAGCGACTAATTCTTTGTACTTAACTTTACCTTGATCATCAATAATAAAAATGGCGCGTGTTAATAAGCCCATATCTTTAATGATTAAACCATACTTGGCACCAAACTCACGCCAAACCGAATCGGAAAGTACTTTAATTTGCTCAACATCCTCAACTTCGCAAAAACGTTTTTGAGCAAAGGGGAGGTCATTACTAATAGTGAGCACAGTGATGTTTTTAGGAAGTTTGGCACTTTCTTCATTAAAACGTTTAGTTTGTAATGCACAAACGCCTGTGTCTAAACTAGGTACTACTGAAATTAACAATGTTTGACCGCTAAAGTCGCTTAACTGTACTGGTGAGAAGTTTTTATCTACTACTTTAAAGCTAGGAGCTTGCTCACCAATGTTTATTTGAGTACCTAACAAGGTAACGTATTTTTCACCCGCTTTTACTAGGTTTTGTGTTTCAGTGAGCTGTTTTTGTGGGTAGTTATTTGCTTTAAGGTTAAAAGCAGATGTTAAACAGATAAAAGATAATAGAAATAAAAGTTTACTAAAGGTAGATAATTTCATCATTAATTGGAATAATTAGATTATAAAGATTCAGTTTACCGTTTTTCTTATTAATTTTCTTCATTATTTTCTGTAAAGATAATGCTGAATATTCTATTGTTAATAGTAATAAGATCAATTCTCCGTCATTTATCCAAGGGACATGCTTTTTATGTCAACTAAATTACTCATTTGTGATGATTCCAATATGGCTCGTAAGCAGCTAGCACGCTCATTACCTGATGGTTGGGATGTAGACGTTAGCTTTGCGGCTAATGGTATTGAAGGGATTGAAGCTATAAAGGCAGGCAAAGGAGATGTGCTATTACTCGATTTAAATATGCCAGAAATGGATGGTTATCAGGTTTTGGAAGCTATTTTGCAGCAAGATTTACCTACGTTAACAATTGTTGTTTCTGGTGATATTCAGCCTGAAGCTCATAAAAGGGTAACGGGTTTAGGTGCTTTAGACTTTATTCAAAAGCCTGTAAATAAAGAGAAGCTAACCGAAGTTCTCCGCTCTTATGGTGTTTTTAGTCAGGATGACATAGCAGGGAATAGTAAAGTTGAACAAGCTTCAACCTCTGCTCCTGAAATTGAGAAAACACCCAAAAAAGTAGAGAAAACACCTTTAAAGATAACACCGGTAAGTACTTCTGCACCAACAGAAGAAAGTCAAATTGAACTTTCTCCTGATTTACGCGATTGCTATCAAGAGATTGCTAATGTGGCTATGGGCCGCGCTGGTGATTTATTGGCGCGTTTATTGGACGTCTTTGTTGAGCTGCCTATTCCTAATGTAAACTTTATTGAAGTCAGTGAATTAAGAATGGCTTTAAAAGACGTTGAAGCGAATGAAAGTACCTCAGGAATATGTCAAGGCTTTATCAGCTCTGGTATTTCAGGGGAAGCATTGTTAATTTTAAATGACTCAAGTTTTAAAGATGTCGCTTCTTTGATGAATTATCAATATCAAGAAGATAAAGGCACTGAATTAGAGTTGTTAATGGATTTAGCTAATGTCCTCATCGGCGCCTGCTTAAAAGGTATTTCAGAGCAGCTAGATATTGATTTCAGTCAGGGCCATCCAGTTGTTCTTGGACAACACAGGAAAATCTCTGAATTAATATCGAATAATGCTAACAAGTGGAAAAAAACATTGGCAATAGAGATAAGCTATAGTATTGAAAATTATCCAATTAAGTGTGATTTGTTATTACTTTATACTGAGCAGTCAATGAAAACACTAAATAATAAACTATCTTACATGCTGGATTAGCGGTAACGCGCTACGCAATGAGTTAACATACGGGATTGTCCATGTCGTTAGAAACCTCACAATTAAATGAATTACACTGGTTAATGGAAATGTTACATAACATTGATGTTGGCTTAGTGGTGCTTGATAAAGAGTATAAAGTACAAATATTCAATGGCTTTATGGAAAATCATAGCGGCCTATTACCAAGAGAAGTAAAAGATAATTCAATTTTTGATTTATTTCATGAAGTTCCGCAAGATTGGTTTGAGCGTAAAGCTGAATCAGTTTTTTTACTAAAAAATAAAGCATTTACCATTTGGGAACAACGGCCTTATTTGTTTAAGTTTGATAGCTATCGACCTGTAACGGGTAGTGCAGACTTTATGTATCAAAATACTACGTTTATCCCATTACTCTCCTCAACAGGGGAAGTAACACACTTATGCTTATTGGTTTATGATGTAACCGATAATGCAGTGCATAAACTGAGTTTGGAAAAAGCTAATGAAGAGCTTGCGATACTTAGTCAAACGGATGGTTTAACTAAATTATTTAATCGTATTCATTGGGAAAGTTGTTTACAGGCTGAGTATAAACGTTGGACGCGTAGTCAACATTCAAGCTCATTAGTTATGTTAGATATTGATCACTTTAAAAATGTGAATGATACCTACGGGCATATGGTGGGTGATGAAGTGATCCGTCATATTTCAGCATTGATACGAGAGCATGTTCGTGAGACAGATGTATCAGGTCGTTATGGCGGAGAAGAATTTGCTGTATTACTAGCTGATACTTCTTTAAAAAGTGCTTATGTATTTGCCGAGCGTTTGCGTAAAAAAGTAGAACAGTCGGTCGTTAAGTATAATGATATCGAACTGAACTATACGATAAGTCTTGGTATTGCAGAAGTTGAACCTTGTATCAAAAATTATGAAGCTTGGATTGAATGTGCTGATGCAGCACTTTATCGCTCAAAAGAGACTGGGCGTAACAAAGTTAGTTTACACCCTAAGCAAGCTCGATAATTAACTAGTTATTTTGATCAGTGAATAGTGCTCTATTTCTCAATGTTGAGGAAATAGAGCACGATATATCATATTAACTTTTCGGTGATTGCGAAGCAAATGTAGCAATGTAGCCTGTATCAGAATACATGTCTTTTTCTAAAATAATAAATTGATCTTTACTGTCTTCATCGAGCACTAACTCAGTGGCAGAAAGAATAATGTCACTACTGTCTAGTCTTCCAATAACAAAAACAGTGTAAGTATTGTTAAGTAAATCTACAGAGCTTGGTGATGCAAATGCAACAGTTAGTTGTTGCTCTGCTGTATCTACAGTTTCATCACTGCGTACAAAATAAACTTTAATACTTGAAAAATCATCAATGATTTCATCTTGGTCAATTAAATTAATCACGTTAATTTGATGGTTATAAATGCTTTCGCTTTGATTGTTTTCTACGATAAGCGAATTAACAGTTATTTCTATTTCATCAATATATCCATCACCATCTTCATCTATATCGCCATCGCCATCCTCATCCACAGCTTCCTCTAGTAAATAGAAAAATACAGTTTTATCGGTATTGTCGTGTAAGGCTAATAAATGGTTACTTAGTATGGGGCTTTGATCTATTGGTGTTACTAAGCTCATACTAAAATCACCTGAGTTAGTAATAATGGACTGACTAAAGTTTCTAAACCCTAACTGGCTAATTTCAGGGGTATCATCAATGCCATTTATATGGAAATCAAAACTATGCTCATACTCAGGAAGTAATTCGTGTTCAATAATACCATTGTAAATTTGATATCGTGCCTCTGAGTTTGCTGCAGGGTATTCAGTAACGGAAGACGTTGAAATCTTATCGAGAATAAATGGTGATACGCCAACACCGTGGTTCTCACGAATTACCATGATATATTCAGAAGAGTATGGAAAAGCGATATCATTAGATTGATACAATACTTCATCGCTACCTGCTAAATTGAGATAAAAAATATAATCGTCTTGAGCTAGTTTTTGATTATCAGCCATTTGTGTGTAGCTTGTTGTATTAAGTAACTTAGCCTCGTTAAAAGTTTCATGTGCCTCTGAATAGTAGATATCAACACCTCCAGAGACGTTATGCATATTTAACACTCTAATATTAAAAACTTCATCATCGTTATCATCATCAAGCTCTTCTTCATCTCTGACGGGAATTTGATAACTTAATACCACAGGAGCTTTAATATCTTCTGTAATAACCATGAACTCAACTACATCTTTATCAACTTTTGATTGTCCCGCATAAACAACTTCTAAATCATATTGGTTGTTATATTCATTTTGCCAAGCGAGCTCAATATCATACGTATCTGTTTCGTACGTTAATCGAGAGCTGACTTCTGTGTATTCAATTGCAGAGTGAATTTTTTCATCAAAATCATCATCATCATATTTATCAACAGTTAGATGTATACCAGGTGCATTTGCCGATAAGTTATATAATTGAATGTAACCTGTTCCGTTATCATCACTGCTTCCACATCCAAAAAGTGCGAATGGAATGATTAGCAATAACAGTAATGCTGGTATTGATCTTTTACTTTGTTCTTGTTGATTATGTTTGTACATTTAAGTTCCTATAACAGAGTCACGCCATGAAAAAGAGAAATTTTGGTCGCAAAAATCCCTCAACGTTTTGTTGATTTAATAAATTTTCGATAGCTTTTTTATATTGATTAAAAAGGTTGGCTCATTGAGCGGGCGTGATATTAACGCATGCTAAGAGCATAAAAAACCGGAGGTTACAATTCTTAACGTAAGCATACAAATAAGAGCAAATACTTATTCAAACGTAGATTTTTTAGGTGTTATAGGGAGGTTAGGTGGTTTTTTATAAGGATAAAAAAAGAGTGATAACAACAAGGTGTTATCACTCTCTCTAAAATGATATTCATTGACTACAATGAATGGATTAGGCGTTAACCTTAAGCGCGTGCTTCTTTAGCATCTAAAGTACAAGCTTTTTCTTCAACGATTAAACCAGCTTCAACAGCGTCGATTGCACGTTGGTCATGCTTGTTAGCAGGACAACCACAAGTATGATCACTTACATTGTGTAAACGAGCTTGCTCTAAGTGCCATTGTGCTACTTTAATATGTTGATCAACATTCATTTCTACTTCTCCAGGACGATTATATTTAAGGTAAATCTATCAAAATTACTTTAAAAATTGATAAGGGCGTGATTGTATTGAAAATCGCGCCTATGTCTAGAATTATTTAAGAATAATTTACACTATTGTTTTATATGAAATATTGCCTAGTTCTCAATGAATACAGTGCTATTAATTAAGCGCCAATAATGTTTAGGCCACACACGCGAATGGTTTGCCCTGTTACCGATATATTTTCCTCACTACCTAAGAATGCAATAGCCTCCGCTACGTCTTCAGGCAATCCTCCTTGTCCTAAAGCATTCATTCTTCTCCCCATTTCTCGTGTGAAAAAAGGAATGCTGTCAGTCATGTTGGTTTCAATAAATCCCGGAGCTACTGCATTTATATTAATGTTATGTTCTACTAATTTATCTGACATACTCTCTACATAGCCTATAATACCTGCCTTAGAACAAGCGTAATTAGTTTGACCTCCTTGCCCTGCAATACCATTCATAGAAGATAAACACACGATTCGGGCACCTTTATTAATCGCGTTATTAGCAATTAAAGCGTTATTGATTGCCATGACCGACAGTAAATTGATCGCTATAGTTTGTTGCCAAAAGTGCTCAGGCATTTTGGCTAGAGTTTTATCGCGAGTAATTCCTGCGTTATGAACCATTAAATCAATGCCATTATATCTACTGGCTATAGCAACTAATTCTTCACCTGCTGTTTTTGCTGACACATCAAGTATTACAGGCTCACCTTTATATTTCTTCATAGTACTCATAAGTTGAGTTCTCATTGGCTCGATATCAACACCAACAATGAAGTAGCCTTTTTCAGCTAGTGTTTTAGCAATAGCGGCACCTATACCTTGTGCTGCACCGGTAATTACAGCGACACGTTGTTTTTGAGTTGCTGATATTGCCAAGGTAGGTTGTTTGTTTAATGTGATTACTTGACCACTAACAAAGGCAGAGGGAGCAGAAGTAAAAAACTGTAGAGGATTGGCAAGTAAAGCGGCATTTATATCAGGATTTTCACTATCATCACTAGCGATTAACAAGACATTTGCTGTACTTCCTTTTCTACCAACTTCCTTAGCTAAACTTTTTGCAAACCCTATTATGGCTTGAGTGAACGTATTTTTAGCAACACTTTGTGATGGGCTCGTTGTATTACTTATGAAGACAATTCTGGCGTTACTGGCTAAGTGTTTTAAGGTGTTTTGAACCTTTGTAAATAAATTTTGATAACTCGTTTCATCGCTATATTGAGTAGCATCAACAACAAGGACTTCAAATCTGACCCCATTACTCTTATCAGAACTGGTCGCTATATTGTTGGTTAACGGAGTAACGGCTTGTTTAATGACTTCATTGACGGAAGTATTAATACTTAGCAGTAATATGTTTTTGCTTAAGGACTGAGTATCGTTAAAACGTTTCAACGTTTTCGGCTCAGCAAAGCCAAGTAGAGAAAATAGCTTATTAGTTACATTCATAATTATTATGTTTTCAAAAATTTGGTTGAGTCTATCAAAGTCGGTGATTTTGTTCTTATATTTTATAGGGAAGGGTAATCTTTACAGTAACTCCTTTAGGAGAGTCATTGTTATAAGCGATGATCTGCCCATGGTGAAATTGGCAAATTAATCTTGCGATGTATAAGCCTAGCCCTAGATGAGGTTGCTCTTGCTTCTGGTCTTTTTTGCTATAAGTACTGCGAAATGACACCATAGAATCAAATAAGCTTTCTGTTAATTGCTCTGGTAATAATGAACCATTGTTGCGCACATAAATCTCAGCATTATTATTCTGTTGCTTTAATTTAAGCGAGATTATTTTATCTTGACTAAATTCAACCGCATTATTAACCACTTTATCAAGTAGCTGTACTATATGCTCTGGTGAGCCGTTAAAGGCAAACTGCTTGATGTTTGTTAAGAAAGCAAACTCGTATTCAGGATAAACTTGTTGGTAGCCTGCAATACAACCTGAAATGACAGTCGTAAGGTCAAAATCAACTTTATCTGTCGTTGTAAGCATCTGCTCTAACCGAGTCGCTTCACTCATATTAGTCAGAATTAAGTTTAAAGTATTAATACCTGTTTGTGCTCGCTCAATGTAAGCATTACTCTCAGCTTTTTCATGAGTAAATGAATGATTGGAGCTTAATTTGTTCTGCTCTTGTAAGGCAAGGTTTTCTAATGATGTTTTTACTACTGCTATTGGTGTTCTAAGCTCATGGGATAAGCGTGATGACATGCTTTCAAGATAGTGATTGTATTCACTCAAACGATTTACGGCAGTGGTAAAGCTCCGTGATAAGTCACCAATTTCATCATTACTTGTAGAAGCTGACATTTGACCGATAATTCGACCTTGTTTATCAATTGCCCCTTCTGCTTGTGTGGATAAATTTCTTATACGAGACGAAATTCGAGTAGCAAAAATTATGAATGTGAGTGCGCCTATCAACATGATAGTCAATATAACCGTAAATAGTTTTTCTAAGGCCTGATTTCTTAACGTTCTGATGCCATTGGTTGTTTCTTCAACAATAACAGCACCTTGAACCTTGTTATTAATAAAAACTGGGTAAGCTGCTGATAGTACTAAAGCCTGCTTGTCTGTGGTTAATCGCCATTGAGACATGGCATCACCGTTTAGTGCGCTCACAATATGCTCACCGTTTAAGTGTCGAGCATCATAAATAGCATCAATAAAATCAGTAGGGGGTTTGGTGAGTATTTTATAGTAAATAGGTAGTAAAACATTTTGCTTAAATTGATACCATAAACTGCTTTTTTCTTGCTCTGTAATGGCTTGCTCTTGTTTTTTCCAGACACCGCTTGCTGACTTTAATGAGCCAGCGCTGGCTAAAACTCTATGATGTTGGTCGACTACCCAGATACTCGAGTTGGTATATCGCATGCCTTTTACAATACGTTCAATCTCTGGAGATGGAACTAAAATAGTACCTAAACTTTCTAATTTACTAGGATCAGCAGAGCCTAGAGCCGAAATAACATTTCCATCGGGCTTATCAATATCATAAAAAGCAAAGGCAATTTTATCTCCTAAGTTTTTTAAAGGTACACGTAGCTCGACGTTATAGCCTTGAGGCGTGAGCAACCAGCTCCCTTGAATGTGAGGTGCAGGTTTGGGTGTTTCATCAATATCATCAGTTAGGCTAAAAGCAGAGATCCAGCCTGGTTGTTTATTACTGATAATAAAACGGTTCAACTGATTATTCTGATCACTAAAAGATAAGGCTAAATAATCATTGTTAATAATGCTCCGGCTATTTTCACCGCGAAAAATCAATTGATTATCGACTACTTGGAAAAATAAATATAAGTATTTGTCATATTTACCAACGCTAGCCTTAAAGTTTAATGTTAAAGGTTGGTGTGAAAATAACTGTTGTTGGTGATCATAAAAGTGAGCTCTACTGGAAAAGTTAGGCCAATCATGATGCAAGCCATCGAGTTGGATTGCCTCCGTTAGTTGATAGCCATATAAGTCCTTACCTTGCTCTACGCTGGGTAAAAAACTCGCTTGATTATTAAATAATTTTTCTCGTTCATGCAAAGCTGTGGCTAATGCGCGCGCCGTACCAACCAAGGTTTGCTCTTGTCCAAATCGTAGGTATTTCTCCATCTCCCAAACATATTGATAACCAAACCAAGGTATAACAAAAAGGAAACTAGAGAGTAACAACAGTTTTGCTCGTAGACCAAAGCGCCATTTAAACCCTTTGCTTGCGCTCTTTTTACTCATGCTTATCTGAATCATCCATGCTACTTAACCACCGATATCCCATGCCATAAACAGTCTCTATACAATCGAAGGTATTATCACTTTTGATGAACTTTTTACGAATACGTTTTATATGAGAAGTAATGGTACTGTCATCGACAAAAATTTTTGAGTCAGTCATTAACTGTGTTCTATTTTTTACATGACCGGGATGTTTTGCCAATGCGTGTACTAACCAAAATTCAGTGATGGTTAAATCAATAGCATTATGATGCCATGTGATGGTCATACGTTGGCTATCAACGGTAAGTGGTCCTGTTTGGGTAATATGCTCTTCATTAACGGGTTGTTTAAAAGCTTCTTGTCGGCGAAACAGTGCTGATATACGTGCGGTTAAATGAGGTAAACTAATATCTTTAGTCAGATAATCATCCGCACCAATTCGTAAGCCTGAGACAGTATCAAAATCATTATCTCGTGCGGTTAAAAAGATGATAGGCAAACTGACTGATTTTGCTCGTAATTGCTGGCATAACACAAAGCCACCATCGTACTCTTCATTTAATCCAATATCTAAAATCACTAAATTAGGTAAGCGTAAATTAAAAGCTTGCGTGGCTGTGTCTTTATTAGCGTATGTCTGTACCTGATAGCCTTGGCTACGCAATACATCTGCATAGTTTTCTCGGATAGCAGCTTCATCTTCTACAATAGCAATTCGTTTAGTCATCTAATTATGTTCTTCTTTAATCTGCATTTTGAATCTGAGTTCACATCGAGTCTTGACTATATCTAAATTTCTTAGAAAACGCGCCTACTATTTGAAATTGCCATTTTGTTGCCACTATTGCTCATCAACTTGCCTTAATTCGTACAGATTGAAGCCTTTTTATTGCGGTTTAATAGCTCTTGTCAACGAGAACGGTTTCAAACAAACATTTATTTATGAATTTATAAAAGAGGAAATATTATGAAAACAACTAAAATAATCGCAGAATACAAAGCACCTAAGAAATTACTTATCCCTACATTAGTGATGTCGGCTATTGCAAGTACATCGGTATCAGCCTATGAAAATGATAGCTATGAAGTACTTACACCTGCAGAAAAGCATCAGGCACAAACTAAAAGTGAAAATATTGGTTTTGGTACAGGGGCAATCATTGGCGGAATTGCAGCTGGACCTTTAGGAGCTATCGTGGCCGGGTTAGGCGGTGTTTTTATCGCTAAGTACATTAATGTAAACGATGAAAATGAAGCCTTAAATGCTTCACTAACTAAGAGTCAGCAAGTTTTACAACTACGAGAAGAAGAGGCGCAACATGCTTATCAAACTAAGCTTGAGCATATTGAAGAAAGTTATCAGCAGCAGCTTGTGGCCATAGAAAATCAACAGCAGCAAACGGGACAACTACAGGCTGATAATTTATTAATGAGTTTGCAGTTTTCAACGGGCTCAAGTGATATTGCTCCACATTATCAAGAGCAAGTCTCTGCGTTGGCGCAAATATTAAACAGTAATACAGCAATGAAAATAGACTTGTCAGGTTATACCGACTTAACTGGAGAGCAATCCTTAAACCAAACCTTATCGCAAGCAAGAGTAGAGTCAGTTAAAACATTATTGATGGCACAAGGGGTAGGTGAGGAACAAATAGCGACTTTTGCATTTGGAGATGGCTCACCCGTAGTTGCCAATAATGAACGTAAAGTGAGCTTTTATGATCGCCGTGTCGTTTTGAAATTACACAAGCCTTTGCAAATTGAAAATAACCAAGTTGCCAATAATAATTAGCAAAATTAGTAGCCCCCAACTTTATTAATTTGCTAATAAGGAGGTGCCTATTAGATATTAATTATAAATTTAGTTTGAAATGATAATGATGTTATTCAAAGCCTAGGTCGTTTAACTGCATAAACTTCACCTAGGCTCTGTTTTATGCGTATAGACACTTTATATTTTAAAATAGAGTTAAATAAAACTTAAGATCGCAGGGTAGATGCTTTGAAAAGCCTTAATGTATGAGAAATGAATTTTTGGCTCTCTTCTTCAAAACTAGATATCGCAATACCCTTAGGAATAGCTTCTATAATTCTTGCTAAATCATGAGCTGTCATTTTTAAGTGACTCAGTGACATCCGATCTTGTTCGAGCTCGATCATTAAACGTTTTTCAATTAACCTAATTTCTTCAACTTCAGCTGCTTCAATAATGTCTTTGCAATACGCTTGGCCACAATGAATTAATTCTGAACGAATCAATGCACTAGATACTTCATCAAAAATACCTTCACACCTTTTTAACAGCAATGCTTCGGTCGCTTGCCAAAAATCATCTGTAGCTTGTGCATAATCAAGTACATTTTGCTTGGTTTTATCGAAGTGATTGATGACTACGCCACGAAATAATTCTTTTTTTGAACTGAATTGCTTGTGAATGGTGACTCTTGAAACTCCAGAAAGGCGGCTGATTACTGTGATGTTCGTTCCATTGTAACCTTGGTGAAAGAAGCACTCAGTAGCAGTAGTTAGGATTTTTTCAGTCGACTTCAACAAAATAGCGTTCCAGTGTGGTTATTAGGTCGCACATCATATCGTGATAAAAACTTAGGTGCAATAAAAGTTAACAGGTTTACTAATTGTGTAAACTTGTTAACCTGTGTTAATATCTTGTTCGTTTATAAACTATAGTTAATTAGTCATATTTTTGTGTTGGAGTTATCGTGATTCGTATTTTATTTATTGGCATTACCTTATTTTTAGCCTCATGCTCAGAGCATGTAGAGCAAAAATCAGCCGTTGAACCTTTAGTGGTGCAATTATCTCAGGTGCAATTAGCAGGTGGTAACCACGTTTATCAGTTTCCCGCTACGGTATCAGCCGTTAAAAATGTTGATGTGAAATTTGAAGTGTCAGGTCGTTTAGTTTTTACCGATCTTATTGCAGGCAGCATGGTAAAAAAAGGTCAAGTATTAGCTAAAATTGATGCAGCACCGTTTCAACGTAAAGTTGATGAAAGTAAAATTCGACACCAAGTGGCAGGTAGGGACTTAAAACGTATTAAAGAAATCTTTGCTCGTAATGTTGCTTCACAAAGTGACTTAGATGATGCCGAGTCTGCCTATTCCATTGCTGAAATAGCTTTAGCTAATGCTAAGCAAGATCTTAGTTATACCACCATAAGAGCACCCTTTGATGCAGTTATAGGTGAGCGATATATTGAAAATGATAGCTATATCAATGCCGGTGATACACTCGCCAACTTACAAGACAGGTCCCAGTTGTATTTTTCTTTTGATGTTTCAGAGCGTGTTATGACCGCTAATGCACATAATAGAGAAGTGACAGCTACGGCCTATATTTTAGGACAAGAAGAGAATATTTTTACCATTCATTATGTTGAACATGAAACAACACCTGATCCCATCACACAAACTTATAATGTTACCTTTGCGCTAGACGGTGAAATTACTAATGCTTTTTATCCTGGCTCAAGAGCTATGGTTAACATACAAGTTAACAAACAAGTGACGTCAGCTTTAATTATCCCTCTAAACGCTATTGTCGGTGATAAAAACGCTGGCTTTTCTGTATGGCGTTTTAACTCTGAAACGTCAGAAGTAGAAAAAGTTGGTATTAAAATAGCTAAGATAACCGCTGATTATGTCGTGATAGCCGATGGTTTGTCAGAGCAAGATAAAGTTGTTTCAGCTGCGGTGAGTCAAATGCGAGCTGGCTTGAAAGTGAAAGAATATAAGGCTGATTTTTAGTATGGATATCGCACGTTATTCTTTGACAAAGCAGGTTAATGTTTGGCTCGTAGCGCTGTGTTTTATTATTGGCGGTAGTATAGCCATGAGTAATATAGGACGTTTAGAAGATCCTGCATTTACCATCAAACAAGCGGTAATCTTGACTTATTACCCAGGCGCTAGCGCAGAAAAAGTTGAAAAAGAAGTCACCGAGCAAGTGGAAATAGCTTTGCAACAAATGTGGCAGCTTAATAAATTAGAATCGGTAAGTAAGCCCGGCTACTCGCAAGTTATTATGGAAGTTAAACCACATATCGACGGACCTCTATTACCACAAATTTGGGATGAATTACGTAAACGATTGAGTGATATACAAGGTTCATTGCCTTTAGGTGCGAGCGCTCCCATCGTTGTTGATGATTTTGGTGATGTTTATGGGTTGTATTATGGCCTGACTGCCCCTGATTTTTCTGCTTACCAAATGCGCGAATTTGCCCGCATCATCCGTCGTGAATTACTGACCGTTGATGGCGTTGCAAAAGTGACGGTCGACGGTATTTTAGAAGAGCAAATTGTTGTTGAGATTGATAGTTACCAAATAACCGGGTTAGGGGTTTCATTTCCTGATATTCAACAAGTGCTTGCGAGTAATTTAAAACCGTTTGCCGGAGGGCGCATTTTCGTTGGTGACAAGCAGATTCGAATTCCTGTTGATAGTGCTACCAATAAAATTGAAGAAATCGAAAATTTATCCATAGTCATTCCTGGTAATAACGCCTCGATAAAAATTAAAGATATCGCCAAACTCAGCTTAAAACCAGTAGACATTCCAAGTGACTTAAAGCGTTATAATGGCACCAGTGCAGTCACTATCGGTATTTCGGCACAAAATGATATTAATATAGTTACTGTTGGCAAATCCATAGAAAAAAAATTACATCAAGTTCTCGCGAAAATGCCTGCAGGTATTGAAGTCGCTTCTATTTACAATCAATCCCAAATGGTAGATGAAGCAGTAAGTGGTTTTATTTTAAACCTTGAAATGTCTATTGCGGTAGTCACCATCGCGCTTTGTATCTTTATGGGCTGGCGCTCTGGTGTGGTTGTTGGGGGCACATTGCTGGTTACTGTGCTTGGCACCATTTTAATTATGTGGCTTTATGGTCTTCAGTTACAACGAATCTCCTTAGGAGCAATGATTATTGCCATGGGGATGCTCGTTGATAATGCCATTGTTGTTGCTGAAGGTATGATGCTCAGAATGGAAAAAGGTAAATCAGCATTAGAATCGGCAAGCTTTATTGTAAAACGTACTCAGTGGCCTTTGCTTGGCGCGACAGTTATCGGAATTGCAGCATTCTCTGGTATTGGTTTATCTGATGATGCCACAGGAGAGTTTCTTTTTTCACTCTTTGCTGTGGTATTGATTTCTTTAATGCTGAGTTGGATTCTGGCGGTTTCATTAACGCCATTACTTGGAAAGTACTTCTACCAAGTGACCAAAAACACGCAGCAAGAAGAAAAGCTGTCACTATTTCACAAAGGCTATTTAGTGCTGTTAAAAAATGCGCTGCATTTTAGAGGCGTAACGATAGTATTTTTACTCGCGATCACTGTAGGTGCATATGCAAGCTTCGGCCTCATTAAACAAGGATTTTTTCCTCCTTCGAATGCCCCATTATTTTTTATGCACTACTGGAGCCCTCAGGATACTGATATTCGCGCCACAGAGAAGTATATGAAAGCGGGGGAAAAATTAATTCTAGAAACAGAAGGGGTTGAGTCACTCACTACTTTTATCGGTCAAGGGGCAGAGCGATTTACTCTGGTATTAGCTCCCGAGCTTCCGAATGAAAGTTATGGCATGTATTTAGTACGTGTAGAAGATGTTGATGATTTAGCTAAAATCTCTAAAGAAATTAGCGAAAAGCTCAAAGACATTAACCCGAATACACAATACTATGCAGAGCTTATGCAATTTGGCCCTGGAGCCGGAGCTAAGTTACAGGTAAGGTTTTCTGGGCCTGATCCTGAAGTATTAAGAGATTTATCATTACAAGCCAAAGCGGTTTACTTAAATGACGGCTTAATACGAGATGTTAGAGATAATTGGCGTGAAAAAGGCATGACGTTAACGCCTGAATATGATGACAATGCTGCCGGTGTAGCTGGCGTATCTCGTAGCGACTTTAATCAGGCTATTCAATTTTATACTAGTGGTTTACAAATAGGTCAGTTACAAGATGGCGATTATTTGTACCCCATTGTTGCTAAAAACATGACTCATGGTGATCATAAATTAGCTTCTCTAGAAAATAGCCTAGTGTGGAGTAGCAGTCAGCGAACTTACATACCTTTTAAACAAGTTAGCGCAGGACTTAGTTTTGAAAGTGAAGAGATGCTAATTAATCGCCGAGATCGTGTCAGAACCATTACCGTTAAAGCAGAGCCTGGTTATGATGAAACCGCAGGAGCAGCATTTAGCCGAGTTAAAACAAAACTTGAAGCAATTTCTTTGCCTGATGGTTATTTTTTAGAGTGGGGCGGAGAATATGAATCAGCACGCGATGCGCAAGCGGCCTTAGGACAAGGTTTACCACTTGGTTTTTTAGTGATGTTTTTAATCAGTGTAATATTGTTTGGTCGAGTGAGGCAACCGCTGATTATTTGGCTTGTCGTACCTATGGCTATTGTAGGGGTTGTGTCTGGCTTACTTTTGGCTGACATGCCATTTGGTTTTATGTCTTTGTTAGGCTTCTTAAGCTTGTTTGGTATGCTAATAAAAAATGCCATTGTTTTACTCGAAGAAATCGATTTACGAATCGAGGAAGGAAAAGATAAAGCGAAAGCTATAGTTGAGGCAAGTTTAAGTCGATTAAGACCGGTATCTCTTGCTGCAATTACGACTATTTTAGGGGTTATGCCATTAATTACCGATCCATTTTTTGCCGATATGTCGGTAACCATTATGGGAGGCTTGGCGTTTGCTACTGTGTTAACTATGATAGCAGTGCCTGTACTCTATAGTATTTTTTACCGAATTAAGGTTTCTAAGGTTTAGCTAGTATCAAGTAGCACATAATAGTTATCATATTGCTATGAATAAATATGATAACTATTGCCAAACATTAAAAAGCAACTTGCTTAAGAGCAGCTCGCCTGAAAAGGCCGAGGCAAGTCGCCGTTATTTTCCTAACGGCATCCATTGTATTGGCGCAAATGCCGCTGATATCGCCGACATCATTAAGCAATTTCAAATACAAAATACCGAGCTTTGCCCACGAGACACGCTTAATATCACGGAGCAATTATTAAAAACTGCTGAATATAGTGAAGAGGTACTGATCGCGTTTGGTTTAATCAACAAATATGTTAAAAATCATTATGATGATGATTTATTAGATCGTTTTGAGTTTTGGTTAGAGCACTATGCCAGTAATTGGTCTCATGTTGATGACTTGTGTATTAAAACTATTTATCGTTTCTTTCTTGGCCGACCACATTTAATTACTAAAGTTCAGCATTGGGCTTGTTCATCAAACCCTTGGTGCCGAAGAGCCAGTAATGTGGTTTTGGTTAAGTTTATTAAACGAAATATTGGTAAATCGACTTACTACCTAGGTGAAGATATTGTGTTTAGACAATGCGAATTATTACTTAACGATAAAGATGAATTTGTGCAAAAGAGCGTTGGATGGTTGTTAAAAGTCACTTCAATCCATCATGAAGCGAATGTTGTTCAATATATTGAAAAGCATGGCAGCATAATGCCGCGTAGTACATTGAGATATGCTATTGAGAAAATGCCAATAGATATTCGAAAATATTTGTTAGCGGCAAATAAAAAAGCCTAACTATTTAGTAGTTAGGCTTTATATCATCAGTAACACCTATGATGTTACCAACCTTCAACACCTTTCATGTCAGGTAATTGGTGGGCGATACCTTTATGGCAATCAATACAGGTTTTTTCACCTTTTGCTAACGCGCCAGAGTGTTGATTTGCCGCACGTTCACTTTGCTCTGTGAAGTCCATGTAATCAAAGTTATGACAGTTACGACATTCTAGAGAGTCATTAGCTTTAAGGCGAACCCATTCATTTTCAGCAAGTTGTCTACGATGAGCTTGGAATTTTTCTCTGGTATTGATAGTACCGAAAATTTTAGCCCAAACCTCTTTAGACGCTTGCATTTTTCTCGCTATTTTATCAGTCCATTTATGTGGAACATGACAATCAGGGCAGGTTGCACGTACACCCGAGCGGTTAGTGAAATGTATTGTTGTTTTCAATTCTTCATAAACATTATTTTCCATTTCATGACAAGAGATACAAAACTCTTCGGTATTAGTTACTTCCAGTGCGGTGTTAAAACCACCCCAGAAAATAATACCCGCAATAAAGCCACCGAGTACTAAGAATCCAAGGCTGTAAAAAGCACTGGGCTTTCTCAGGGTTTTCCAGCCAGTAATGATAGTTTTTTTCATATGGCCTCCTAGTCTTCTTGTGTTTTAGATGATTTCAGCATTAACTCATGCATATCAGTGAAAGTATTTTCAACTAAAGGTTTAGCATCCTTTTGAGTAACATGACATTGGTCACAAAAGTAACGACGTGGTGAAACCTCAGCTAAGAAATTGCCGTCACGATCCATGAAGTGAGTAACACTAATCATAGGTGCTTGTGACTCTTCAGTTAACTGCCTTGAATGACATGATAAGCACTTATTATTGTACTTGTTCACTTCATAACCACGTATAGTGTGAGGTATTACAGGCGGCTGCATTGGGTAATTTCTAGATTTTTTAATATCTTTATTAATTACCTTTGGTATACGGTTAGGGGTTTGTTGATCAACAATCGCTGTTTGATCGCGTAAAGTTGCCAGTTCGTTTTTACTTTCATCAGCACTAGACTGAAATGAAATAACAGCTGCCAAAATAGGCAGAGCTATCATAATACGCTGGCTTACAATATTTTTGATGATATGTTTCATGTCGCTCTCCTATACTTTAACAATTTTGATCGCACATTTTTTATAATCAGTTTCTTTAGATAATGGATCTGTTGCATCTAAAGTGACTTTATTAACTAAACGGCTGGCATCAAACCATGGCATGTAAACCAAGCCAATTGGTGGTTTATTTCTTCCTCGTGTTTCAACACGAGTTTGTACTTCTCCACGTCTTGAAACGAGTTTTACTAGGTCGCCTCGACGAAGATCTCTCGCTTTAGCATCATCAGGGTGCATATAAACTAGCGCATCAGGCATGGCTTGATATAGCTCAGGTACACGCTGTGTCATAGAGCCAGAATGCCAATGCTCTAAAACACGACCGGTTGATAGCCATAAGTCGTATTCTTCATCAGGCGACTCTGCTGCAGGCTCATAAGGAAGCGCGAATATAACGGCTTTACCATCAGGCTTACCATAAAAATCATAATCACTACCCGGTTTACAATAAGGATCAGAGCCCTCCTTAAAGCGCCATAAGGTTTCTTTACCATCAACCACAGGCCAACGTAAACCACGCTCTTGATGATATCTGTCATAAGGAGCTAAATCATGTGCTTTGCCACGACCAAACTTGGCGTATTCTTCAAATAAACCTTTTTGAATATAGAAACCAAAATCACGTGACTCATGATTCAATCGTTCTTCAGGTACCTCATCTAAAGAATATTTACCAACATCACCCTCTTTATAAAGGATGTCGAATAAGGTTTTCCCACGATATTGTGGACTCTTAGCAATCAATTCTTCAGGCCATGTATCTTCAACTTTGAAACGTTTTGAAAATTCAACTAGCTGCCATAAATCTGATTTTGCTCCTTTAGGTGCTTCAACCATTTGATACCAGGCTTGAGTACGTCGCTCGGCGTTACCGTAAACTCCTTCTTTTTCTACCCACATTGCGGTTGGTAAAATTAAATCGGCGGCTTGAGCAGTGACTGTTGGGTACGGGTCTGAAACCACAACAAAGTTTTTCGGGTTGCGATAACCAGGGTAAGCTTCTTCCATTATGTTGGCAGCTGCTTGCATATTGTTATTACATTGCACCCAATAAAAGTTTAATTCGCCATCTTTTAATTTACGGTTTTGCAGTACAGCATGGTAACCCGGTTTAGGTGGGATAGTTCCATCTGGTAGTTGCCAGTATTTCTCAGCAATTTTTCTGTGTTTAGGGTTAGCAACAACCATGTCAGCAGGTAAACGATGTGAAAAAGTACCTACTTCACGCGCTGTTCCACAAGCTGAAGGTTGGCCTGTTAATGAGAACGGGCTATTACCTGGCGTTGAAATTTTTCCGGTTAATAAATGAATATTATAAACCAAGTTATTTGCCCAAACTCCACGGGTATGCTGGTTAAAGCCCATGGTCCAAAATGAAGTGACTTTGGTTTTAGGATCGGCATAAAGCTCTGCTAATGCTTTAAGATTACTCTCAGGCACACCAGACAGCTTAGAAACCGACTCTACAGTGTAAGTGCTGACAAATTTTGCATACTCTTCAAAAGAAATCGCTTTTGCGCTGCCTGCTGTTTTACCGTTGTTCTTAGCTTTTTGCTCAAGCGGGTGTTCAGGACGTAGGCCATAACCAATGTCCGTTTCACCTAATTTAAAATTAGTATGCTTGGTTACAAAGTCTTTGTTAACACGTCCGGTTTGAATAATGTAATTGGCAATGTAATTTAAAATAGCTAAATCAGTTTGTGGTGTGAAAACCATGCCATTGTCTGCTAAATCAAAGCTTCTGTGCTCAAACGTTGAAAGTACCGCTACTTTAACATGCGGTGCGCTTAATCTTCTGTCAGTTAAACGAGTCCATAAAATAGGGTGCATTTCTGCCATGTTCGAACCCCATAATACAAATGCGTCTGCCGCTTCAAGATCGTCATAACACCCCATAGGCTCATCAATACCAAAAGTACGCATAAAGCCAACAACCGCTGAAGCCATACAGTGTCTAGCATTAGGGTCTATATTGTTTGAGCGGAAACCTGCCTTCATTAATTTTACGGCAGCATAACCTTCTTGTACTGTCCATTGGCCAGAGCCAAACATACCAACGCCTGTTGGACCTTTATCTTTTAAAGTCGCTTTGGCTTTTTCTTCCATAACATCAAAGGCTTGTTCCCATGATACTGGAGTAAACTCACCTTCTTTAGCGTATTTTCCATCTTTCATTCTTAGTAATGGCGTAGTTAACCTGTCTTTGCCATACATGATTTTTGAAAGGAAATAGCCTTTTACACAATTTAGGCCTTTATTCACAGGTGATTTAATATCGCCATGGGTAGCAACAATTTTGCCATCCATTACGCCAACATTAACACTACAGCCAGTACCACAGAAACGGCATGGGGCTTTATCCCATTTTAGTTTCGTTAATTCACTACTGGTAATTAAATTTGATGCCTTTACAGGCACACTTATTCCAGCAACCGATGCGGCTGCTGAAATAGCACTTGCTTTGATAAACTCTCGGCGATTGATGGTCATTTTGTCACCTTTCTATTTTGTTAGTGATAGTTATTAGTTTTTTAGTTTTATTATGATTTTCTATTCATCTTGGTATTGATGATATACAGGTAAAATATTGATCAAACCTTTATGCTCTTTTAGCTGATCTATTTTAATTCCGATTGCTTTATGGCTGTTACTTTCAACGGTAAAGATAATTTTTCCTTCAGGGTTAGAGCCATGTACCTCAGCTCCTGCTATAGATTCAATAGCACTGGTTACTTCAGGAATATTCTCTACCACCGCATGAGCAACAAAGCTGGCAACGTGATATTCGTTTTTTTTGTCTAATTCGTTATTAACTGCTTGATTAGCCGACATTTAAAGCCTCTATTTTATTTTCCGTAGCACTTGGAAATTGATTAATGAAAGTACTGTTGATGGCACTTTGTGGACAACTAGAAACGCAAGCACCACATTGAGTACAGTCCGCATGGTTAATTTCAGGTTGAGGAATATTGCTTGTTTCACCGTTAACAAAGTAAGAGAACTTAATTGCGCCGGGCTCGCATTCATCGCGACAACTTTGGCAATAAATATTGTTTTTTGCTAAACATTTATCTGAGATGTCTAAGGTTATAGGCCAGGGTAGTGGCTTGTCTAATGCTTCACTATGGTTATCTAAGTCTATAAATAATGGCTCTTGGCATGTATTTACACATTTTTGACAAAACGTACATTCACCTTTTGAAAAGTCGACGGTAGGAAAACCATTACCATCTCGGGTAATGATGTTTGTTTCACAAACAGAGATACAATCTTGGCACTGGCTACATCCTTGGACAAAACTTTGTTCGCTGATCACCCAAGGTAACCTTATCTCTCTTGTTGGTTTTATTCTTCCTCTGAGGAAACTGCGTTTTTGCAGATCAATACCATTTGACATAAATTTAGCTTAACTCTATATCATAAAGTAGGAGGGCCAAAAATTATTTGGCTGATCCAAATAGAAAATCCTAATGCGCCAACAATGGCTACAGATATTATTGGGGCTAAGAAAACGGCTAGAAAAATAAAAGTATTACGTTCATATTTCTTTTGCTGTTCAGGGGTAGGGGCGCTCTCGTTTGTAGAAACTTCTTTAATCATAATCAGGCACATTATTTTTATTAAGTTACAGCAGTATAGTAGAGGAATAATTAGTTGTCATTGTTAATGAAATATTAATTATTTATTAATTGATTTAGATCAAGGGTTTTGTGTTTAGCTAAGAAAAGTATTTCTTCGACAGTGAATTAATGTTTAGTTAGTGTGGGGAGTTGCTTATTCAGAATATGAGTAGATAAGCAAAGTAACTTTAATGAAGCCTAGGGTACTTTGCTGATTTGATGAGAATATTTATATCCAGTTACCTTATTTAGGTCACTGTAGTACTTGTTGTTCGAATTTGACTAGCGCATTCCGCTAAAACAATTGCGCCAGCTGTTGAAACATTTAATGAATTACCCATGCCGAACATAGAAATATGTATTTGTTGCTGACTTAATTTTAATGCCGCTTCGCTAACACCTTTGCGTTCATTACCTAATACTAAGGCTGATTTTTCGGGATAAATAACGTCTTTATAGTCAACTGAATCATGGCATAGTTCGACGCCAAAAACAGTGTAATCGTCTGCAAGTAGTTTTTGTAAACTTAGCGTTGTACTGTCGCTATATTCAATACAAACCCACTTTGCTTCATTTCTAGAAGCTTTTCGCATTTTTTTATCTGAAATAGTTAATTCACCACAAACAATAATTTTTTCGATAGCGAAAGCATCGGCAAGACGGATAAATGAGCCAATATTATAACTGTTAGTCACATTATCTAATACCAGCACAAGTGGGAGTTTTGGTTTTTTTAGATACTCTTCTCGTGTCGGTTTGTTTTTACGAATGTCATCTTTGCTAAGTTGTTTTTCTAAATGCATGCTTTACTCTTGTTCAAAATCAATGGGGATGAATAACACTTGTGGCTATTATAATGCTTAATGGGCATAGATTTCAGGTGAAATAATCCCTTTTTTCTTTGCTAATAGGTATAATCTGACTATTCATTTAAATAAAGAATTTTTACATTATGTCTGATAACAACACACTAAGTGACTTTTTAACCAATGTTAAACCATCTCAGGTTATATGGGCGCTACAAGATAAAGAGAGTGAAGACTGGGTAGTTCTTGACTCAGTTGCTTTTGAAAGTACAGAAGTTATGCCTCTTTGGTCAACGAAAGAACTAGCTCAAGCACATTGTATTGAAGAATGGGCAAGTTACAAATCTTGTCAAATATCAGTATCCGACTGGTTTGAGTTTTGGTTAGAAGACTTAAATCAGGATAATGTGATTGTAGGTATTGATTGGCAAGAAAATGCAGAATACCTTGAAATGGAGCTTGCTGATTTTACTCAAGCGTTAGCTGAAATAGAGTCGTTAAAATAACCCTTATCAAGTCATCTAATATGGAAATCACCAATGACTGCAGTTTTATATTACATTCATGATCCTATGTGTAGCTGGTGTTGGGGATATCGCCCGGTATGGGATGCTTTGCAACGGGCATTACCAACATCGGTTGCCGTGCGTTATGTTGTCGGTGGTTTAGCTCCTGATACGGATATACCAATGCCGGTTGAGCTGCAAAAAACCATTCAAAGGCACTGGCGAAATATTCAACAAAAATTAGGTACAGAGTTCAATTTCGATTTTTGGACAGCTAATACACCATATCGCTCAACTTACCTTTCTTGTCGTGCAGTTATCGCTGCACAACGTCAAGGGTTTCAATTTGAAATGCTTACTGCGATTCAACGAGCTTATTATTTGCGTGCTTTAAATCCTTCAAAGTCAGATGTATTGGTTCGGTTAGTTGAGGAGTTAAGGGAGCAGGATGATAGCTCTGTCTCAAATATTGACATAGCACAGTTCAAGGCAGATCTAACTTCAAATGACACGGAAATACAGTTAAATAACGAAATCGCTTTAGCAAGGCAGTTAACTAATCAAGGCTTTCCATCTTTGGTATTTGAACAAGAAGCGCAACGCACGAGTATTACTTTGGATTACCACGATTACCAAATTTCACTTGCTGAAATTAAACGAATAATGCCGTAAAAGTTGTATAACAAAATAATGCTATAAATTCCAGAAGCTTGAATCTGATTGACACGATTTCAGCGTTCGAAGAGCAGAAGCCCGTCGAGATATAGCGTCAGGATTAATTATTCATTCTGATAGGGGCATACAATATCGCGCAGTTAAATACGAACACTTAATCCGCAGTAAATTTGGAATAGTGAGTATGGGTCGTCGCGGTAATTACTGGAATAATGCAGTGATGGAATCTTTCTATAGTCGCTTGAAAGTAGAGCTAATTTACGCAGAGCAATACCGCTCGATTGACGAAGCTAAATCAGGTATATTTGAATACATTGAGGTTTTTTATAACCGTTTACGTAGGCATTCAGCGTTGGGCTATGTCAGTCCAGCTGAATATGAGCGCATTGGCGCATAAACAGTGTCTACTTTTTATGGGTACTCCAGTTTACCAAGCGGATCGTGATATTTACTAAAAATGGATTTAATGCGTTACTTTATATGAAACATATTCTCTTAATGCTCTTTACTGCATTTTTAGCTCTTCTTATACCACCAGTGATTTATTCTGCCATTAATACTTATGTACTAAATAATTGCGATAGCAAATTTGGCTGCTTTGGAGGGTTTCAATTTTTTATCGTTATTGCAGCAATTTATGCTGGGCTTTGTACTTTTTTATCGCTTTTAGCTACTGTAATAGTTATTTCAAAGCATGGTGTAAGCCCAACATGCATTACTACTAATTATATTTTAAAATTTTCGATTTTCTTAAATATTTTGTTTTTCTCTGGATTGATGCTCGGCGGGTATATCGTAAGTTTCTTAGCGTCTTACATGTATGTAAAATCACTTGCAACTGCAGTGGCCAAGTAAAGCTAGCCACGGAGTTGTATTTGAGCTGAGTTGCTTTCCAATTAGCACTCTTAGTTGGTATTAACCTATTTAGAGATAGGTGTCATTATGATTAAAAATAAATATACAATTTATATATCATTCGGCCTGATTATAGGTACAGCATTAGGTCTATTTCTAGACATATATCAGATAGATATATATGGTGCGGTTGGGCTTGGAATTGTTTTTACGCCGATGATAGGCCTATTTTTAAGTGTTGTTATTTGTAACTTGTCAAATAAGAAGTCTAGCTCCGACTAAGCAGCATATAACAAGCCATAACAGTAACGGGGTTGCTAACAGCTTTATCGACTCTGCTTCGCTACACGATTTTAGCAAGCCATTATTAGTCCTTGAATGGGGCGTTAGTTGCTTAGGAGATTTAGGTGTATTTCATTACCGCGTTTGGATTATTAATGATATGTTTGAGTATCATCATGATTGTTAACCCAAATTATTGGTCAAATGGGATCGTAGACTTCAGTAGAAAAGCATATTTTCATTGGTTTGAGGTCGTTAGTCGGTTAATTGCAGGGCTTGTATTCGTAATGTATAACCAAACCACCTTATATCCTCAATTAATATTAAGCATTGGTTATCTACTTATTGCCGTTGGTTTTGGCCTTATAATCACAGGTTCAGTTAAACATCGAAAATTTGCAGTTTGGTCTGCTCATAAGTTTAAAAGTACATTTAGGCTTGCAGGATTTGTTTCTTTAATATTTGGTAGTTTCTTGATTTATATATCAACTATTGGTGTAATCAGCAACTTATAAACTAATTAATCAGGACTAAAAACTGTTAGTTTTTTTAATGCAAATAAGGATATAGGTATTATGAACAAGGTCGTTTCTACTGAGCTCCCGTCGGATAGCCTTTTGAACAAACGAATTAAGCCTAGAGATTTTATAGATAGCTTTTCTGTGAAGTCTGACCTGACACCACGTGATGCTGCTGAGATTATTACGGATTTTCCTGGTTGGGCACGGTTTCTTGTAGGACTTCGAAACTTATTAACGTCCCCATTTGGTATTTCAAGCGATGGCCCTGCTGCAGTAGATAAAGTAGGACTGTTCCCTGTTGAACTTGAGAATGAACGAGAGTTGATTGCTGGCTTTAATGATAAGCATTTAAATTTTCGGGTGTCTGTGATTTCTCACCAAGGGAGAATATTTCTATCTACTTGGGTGCATACAAACAATATCGGCGGTAAAATTTACCTTGCAGCTATTCTTCCGTTTCATATTTTAATTGCTCGTAATGCCTTAGCTCGTGTACATATGGCTCGTAGTAAAAAGTAAAATATAATAATTTATTCAAGTAGAAAAAATAACAGTTGTTTATCGCTCCTTGAAGTCATAAGTAGGCTATTTATAGTCTTTATTTCACTTTTAAATTTTAGCTAAACACTTGAATTATTTCTTTTCATAGCCACCTTTATTTAATTACTCTTTCCCGAGACTCTATTGTGAGTGACAACAGCCAAATCATCAATCATCCTATTAAAGTCGATAGCTCTTCAAAAAATAACAGTAAAGCTTTTACTAGCCTTTTGCCAATATTCGCTTTTATAAAACCCTACAAATTTATGTTGGCGCTAGCACTCTTGGCTTTATTACTAACTGCTGCAGTTAACTTGTCTTTAGGGCAAGGGGTAAAGTTTGTTATCGACAGCGGCTTTATTGCTGGGTCTGTAGAGCAATTACAATCGGCTATTTTAGTTTTGATTGCTTTAATTAGTTTGTTGGCAGTTGGAACTTTTAGCCGTTTTTACTTAATGTCTTGGTTGGGTGAGCGTGTTAGTGCCGATATCCGTAAAGCGGTATTTAATCGCGTGGTGACTTTGCATCCCAGTTATTTTGAAGAAAATCGCAGTGGTGAGTTAATGTCACGTTTAACCACTGATACCGCTTTATTACAATCTATTATTGGCTCTTCATTTTCGATGGCGCTACGCAGTTTATTAATGTTGATCGGCGGTATAGTGATGTTGTTGGTCACGAACTTAAAACTAACCATGTTTGTTGTTTTATCTGTGCCAATTATTTTAATTCCTATGATGATTTACGGCCGTAAAGTGAGAAAACTCGCGGCAAGCTCACAAGATGCTATTGCGGATGTTGGCACTTATGCAGGTGAAATTATTCAAAATATTAAAGTGGTACAAAGTTATACCCATGAAGCTAAAGAGCAAAGTGCCTTTGCTGATGAAGTCGAAAAGGCTTTTACTGTTGCTAAACGTAGGGTAAAACAACGTTCTTATTTAATTGCTATTGTTATATTTCTTACCTTTGGTGCTATCAGTGGCATGTTATGGGTAGGGGGGATGGATGTTTTAAATGGCGAAATGAGTGGTGGGGAATTAGGTGCTTTCGTATTTTACGCCATCATGGTGGCTATGTCGGTGGCAACCATTGCTGAGGTTTATGGTGAATTACAACGAGCAGCAGGATCTGCAACTCGTCTGTTAGAATTACTTGATGTTGAAAGTGATATTACCGAGTTAACTACTCCAGAAGTTGTTGCCCATACTGCTCAAACTGTGGTTACCTTTAACGAGGTTGATTTTTGTTATCCATCACGACCTGATAGTGCGGCGCTTAAGGGAATAAATTTAACTATACCTGCGGGTAAAGTGATTGCTTTAGTTGGGCCCTCGGGAGCTGGAAAAACAACGTTATTCGAGTTGTTACAGAGATTTTATGATCCTCAAAATGGCAGTATTAGCTTTAATGGTGTTGATATTACACAATTAAAATTAACGGATTTACGCCAATTGATGGGCATGGTGCCACAGCATCCTATATTGTTTAGCTCAGATGTTTGGCACAACATACGTTATGGTAAGCCAGATGCGAGTGATGAAGAAGTTATTGATGCAGCAAAACGAGCACACGCACATGAGTTTATTGAACAGTTACCTGAAGGTTATGGTAGTTTTTTAGGTGAGCAAGGTGTGCGTTTATCGGGTGGACAAAAGCAGCGCATTGCGTTAGCTCGAGCTATTCTCAAAGATCCAGATATACTGCTGCTTGATGAGGCAACGAGTGCTCTTGATGCGCAAAGTGAATACCATGTACAGGCTGCATTAGATGAATTAATGACTAACAGAACAACATTAATTATTGCGCATCGGTTAGCGACGGTTATTCATGCGGATTTAATTGTTGTTATGGAGCAAGGGAGAATTGTGGATACTGGGAATCATCAGTCATTGTTGAAGAGTTCAACGCTTTATCAACGGCTTTGTGAGCTTCAGTTTGATAAAGCGAATAACAATGTAAATTGAGTTGAACGTTTTCTTTAAAGCAAGCTAGAAGCTCCATCGTTTGCTTTAAAGAATGATAAGGCTATAAAAACTTTTTTCTATCTTCGCTAGTGGCACTTTCATGGCACTCGCCACGTAACGTATACATGGTTCCACTAAAGCTTTTATCAAGCGTAATATAACCCTTACGGCAATATTTGTTTTTATAAAAGCGCTCGGCTAATAACTCGTCAAATAATTCAATCATGTCTTCATTGTTAGTGTTTTTTCCTGATTGCTGACCTTGACCGCCTTGACCGCCTTGACCGCCTTGACCGCCTTGACCGCCTTGACCGCCTTGACCGCCGCGTCCGCCAGAGCCTCTTCCTTGTTTACCTTGACGGTTTTCTTGGCCTCCTTTCTTCGCTCCTTTGTTATCATCCATGGAAACAATGACTGTAAAAGTAAAAATTTTTGAGTCATCGTCACGAATTTCCGTTCGGAAAAAGTCTCGCATGTCTGATTTACTAACGCTACTGCATGCTGAGATCAATAACGTTAGTGCTATTGTGGGATAAAGGAGATACTTACAAGAGGGCATAAAGAGTCATCTATTTAATTAGTGATAAACCATTGTAAACCACAACGATAAAAATAAATGTAAACTATGGATAAAAATATAAAAAAGACATATTTCCTTTCATAATTAAACCCTTTGTTCGCTTAAGCTATGATAGCAATATGTTATGCTATTGATGATTAAATAGATGGAAAAGCTAATGAATAAAATTGAAATAAAATATTGTGCGCAATGTCGTTGGCTGATGCGTTCAACTTGGATGGCTCAAGAAATTCTGACAACCTTTGATGGTGAAGTAGGTGAATTATCTTTACAACCAGGTACAGGTGGTATCTTTGAGATTATTGCCAATGGTAAGCGCATTTGGTCACGCAAAGAAGACGGTGGTTTTCCTGAAATCACTCAATTAAAGCAAATCGTACGCGATGCCATAGTGCCTGAGAAAGATTTAGGTTGTATCGATCGTAAAAAGTCTTAGTTGAAAGGCTAGCTAAGGAATTGATTTGTCAAAAATTATTTTACAAGGTCATATACTTGTTTTAGACGCAGAGCTAGAAAAAGTAAATCAAGCACTGCCGGCTCATATTGAGTTAACACGTAATGAAGCAGGTTGTCTTATCTTTGAGGTTAACCAAGACAAGGTAAATGAAAATAAATTTTATGTGTATGAAGAATTTGCTAATCAGCAAGCCTTCGACGTTCATCAAAAAAGAGTGAAAAACTCCGTTTGGGGTGAGGTAAGTAGTAATGTTATACGTCACTATCAAATTACTTCTGAATAATTTGGCTTTGTAAGCGGTAACTTTTCAATTATTAGGAAAAATATGAATATTATTGTTGATGATCTTAACGGTAAAGCGGTGGAGCGATTGCTACAAGAGCATCATGAAGATATGTTGCAACATTCGCCGCCTGAAAGTGTACATGCTTTAGATTTATCGGCTCTGAAAAACAGCAATGTTACCTTTTGGTCAGCTTGGATAAGCGGTGAGTTAGCTGGCTGCGGCGCTCTAAAGTTGCTTAACGAAAAACATGGCGAGTTAAAATCCATGCGAACTTCAAGCGCCTTTCTAAGACAAGGAGTTGCCGCTAAATTATTAACGCATATTTTGGCATCAGCCAAAGACCTTTCTTTAGAGAGGGTTAGTTTAGAAACCGGCACTATGGCTGCCTTTAAGCCAGCACATCAATTGTACACTAGTTTTGGTTTTGAAGAGTGCGCACCGTTTGCTGATTATGAAACAGATCCCCACAGTATGTTCCTGACTAAACTGATTTAGTGTTTAAAAATAAATAACTAACCAGCACTCAGGCTGGTTAAGTCGAGCTCAGGTAAGCTATTCAATAACGCGAGCAAAAGGAGGCAGAGAGTCTAGTAATTGCTTGCCGTAGCGTTTAGTCACCACACGCTTATCCATTAAGGTGATCACACCTTCGTCCAGCTCATTACGAAGTAACCTGCCACAAGCTTGCACCAACTTTTTTGACGTATCAGGCACAGAGAGTGTCATAAAGGGATTACCACCTTTTGCACTAACATACTCAGCTTGAGCTTGCTCAACAGGGGAGGTTGGCACTGAGAAAGGCAGTTTGGTAATAATTAAATTGTTTAAATAATTACCCACTAAATCTAAACCTTCAGAGAAGCTTTGGGTACCAAAAATAATACTGGTTTTGTTATCGTCGCAGTGTTTTTTATGCGCTTCAATAATATGTTGACGCGAATGCTCACCTTGTACCGCTATCTCTAGTTTGTGTTTATCTCTAAGTGCCTGCGCGACTTTTTCCATTTGCCAATAAGATGAAAATAGCACTAGGCTAGCACTACCTTGATCTAAATATTTAGGTAACTTTTCAATTAATTCATCGGTAAATTGCCCAGCACTCGGCTCGTAATTCATTTTTGCCACGACAAGTTGAGCATTATTTTGATAATCAAAGGGAGATGTTACTTGTTGGTATTGGCTACCATCATTATTTTTTAAACCCGCTTGAAAACGAAAATGATCAAATGAATTAAGCGCAAGTAATGTTGCAGAGCACAATACTGCACCTTCACACTGACTCCATAATTTATCCTCTAAAGTGAAACCAACCTCAATGGGAGAAGCACACAATAAATAATCTTGGCGGGCATTGCCTTTATGTGGAGCTTGCTTTTGTAACCATCTAGCCATAGGTGCAGCTTTTTCACTATCAGATTTAGCATACATATACCAAAGGGCAGTTAAGTTTTCTAAGCGTTGTAACATAAATCCCGCTTCACTTAATACCGGCTCGGCAAGATACATTTGTGTTTCACCATCTTTTACTGACTCTATTAAGGCACTGTAAAGTTTATTTAAATGGCTTAATGACTTTTTACTCAGCTCATTGCAATCCTCAGCCCAGTTTTTCAGTGTTTTTGGAATGATGCCATTTTCAAAACGGTATATTTCTTCGTCATTTTTTTTGAAGTTATTCGTGTCAGCCTGCTTATTTTCTAAAAAATAGACATTGGCATTATTTTCAACAAAGGTTAGTACCTTTTGCATTTCTATTAATAAGTCTTGGCAATCATCACTAAGCTTTAGTGCTGGCGATATGGCCCGTTGCGACTTAATAAGCTTAGCCATTTTATCACCGGTTTCTCTGAGCTTTGACAACCAATCAATGGCGCCGCGCAGGGTGATGTTAGCACTGGAGTGATCTCGGGTGACTTTAGGCAAATGATGCGCTTCATCAATAATATAAAAGGTTTCATCGGGTGGAGATAAAATTCTGCCGCCACCTAGCTCAAGATCGGCCAGTAATAAACTATGGTTAACCACTAATACATGTGCTTGCTCCATGGTTTCACGTGCTTTGTGAAATGGACAGTGATGATGATCCGCTAACGTTTTCAAACAACTGTGTTTATCACTTTGTACTTGTGACCAAATATGATGTGGAATAGGGGTTTTCCAAGAATCTATATCGCCATGCCAAGAGCCATCATTTAAGGCTTTATGCATGGCATTTAAGGTACGAATATCACTGGCCTGAGGCTTTTCTGCAAAAGTAAATCCGGCTTGAGGTGAATCTGTAGACACCGCTTGTGTTAGTTTTTGACGACAAACATAACGTTGGCGACCTTTGACTAAGGCAAAGTCGAATTTCAAGCCAGCGTGTTTTTTTAAAAAAGGTAAATCTTTATCAACTAACTGCTCTTGTAGCGCAACCGTTGCAGTGGAAATACAAACCTTTCTATCTTTAGCTAAGGCTAGTGGAATAGCACCTAAACTATAAGCTAATGATTTACCTGTGCCGGTTCCTGCTTCTATAGTAATGATTTTTCTGTCTTTACTGTATTCACCCGCTAAGGTTTTGGAAATTTCAGCAATAAGAAATGTTTGCTGTTTACGAGGGTTGAAATTGCTTAAGTTCTCACCAATAGCTTTATATGATTGGCGGATCACTTGTTTCAATTTATCAGTTAACATTTAGCGATGGTTTCCATTGTAAAGCGAATACGATATGATGCTGTATATAATAACAGGTTTTTAACCTTTCTCTCTATAATTTCCATACTTTTTAAAAATTATGCCACAGTCATTGCCACAAACAATACAAAGCGGTTTCTTGTTAAGTCGCCATGTAAAAGATAAAGGTAGCGGCTTACAGGTGACTTTATGGTTAAAAGACGCTAAGCGTGCCCATAAATTGATCATTAATAATGAACTGGCGGTTTTTTTTGTTGAAGAAAAGCAGGTTGTACAAGCCAGTAGTTTGCTTGATAAAAATAATATTTCAGTCGTTAAACATCAAGCCTTGCCATTAAAAACCTTCGGTCAACAAAGTGTACATGGCTTTTATTTTGCTACATTATCGCAATTTTATCGTGCTCGTGATTGTCTTAAAGCACAGCAGATAAAGTGTTATGAAGATGATATTCGCCCAGACGATAGATATTTGATGGAGCGCTTTATTACGGCTGATATTGATTTTATCAATCAAAGGCAGGTGAAGTGTAAAAAATCAACAAAAGATCACCACATCAATCTGACTATGTTATCACTTGATATTGAATGTTCAATGTCAGGAGAGCTTTATTCAATTGGTCTTTATGCTAACAATGACACAGAAGTTAGATATGTGATCATGATAGGTGAGCCTGAAATTGGTGCTTCGGAATATATCATTTGGGTTAGAGATGAAAAACAATTACTTATTGAGTTGATAAAGCAAATATCACTTATCGATGCTGATATTTTTATTGGCTGGAATGTCATTAATTTTGACTTTCGTTTACTGCAAAAGCGCATGGATTTACATCAGGTTAAATTTACTATCGGCCGTGATGGTAGCGCCCCTCGTTGGCGCACAAATAGTAATAATGAAGATCAGCAGTTCATCGAAATAGCAGGGCGAGTCGTCCTAGATGGTATCGATTTACTGAAAACCGCCACGTACAGTTTCCCCAGTTTTTCTCTTGATAATGTCGCCAACACTTTACTCGGTCTAGGTAAAAAAGTAGATGATGTTGATAATAGAGTGAAAGAAATCACCGATAATTTTCATCACAATAAACAAGCACTGGCTGCTTATAATCTAGAAGATTGTCGATTGGTATGGTTAATTTTTGAGAAAACGCAATTATTAGCGTTTGCACAACTTAGGGCGCAGTTAACAGGACTTGCTATTGACCGAGTAGGTGGCTCCGTTGCTGCTTTTACTAACCTCTATTTACCTAAGTTACACCGCAGTGGTTATGTAGCACCCAATATGGGGGATGGTGAATCGGGCCTTGTTTCTCCTGGCGGTTATGTCATGGACTCAATACCGGGTCTTTATGACAATGTATTAGTGCTTGACTTTAAATCACTATACCCAAGTATTATTCGTACCTTTAAAATTGATCCTATGGGCTTGATTGAAGGTTTACGAGAGCAGCTAGCTGATATCGACGCTATCATAGGTTTTGATGGTGCCTATTTTTCTCGAGAGAAGCACTTTTTACCAGACATAATTACTTCCCTATGGTCAGAGCGTGATAAGGCTAAAGAGCAACAAAACGCCGCTTTATCGCAAGCGATTAAAATAATTATGAACAGCTTTTATGGGGTGCTAGGTTCAACTGGGTGTCGTTTTTTCGATCCGCGTTTATCTGGCTCTATCACCAAACGTAGCCATGAAATATTAAAAACCACCAAAGCATGGATAGAAAATAAGGGCTATAAAGTTATTTATGGTGATACCGACTCAATTTTTGTGCATGTTGGAGCTGAGTTGACATCGACGCAAAGTAAGCTGCTAGGCAAAGAGTTAGAGGTATTGATTAATAGCAAATGGCACCATCATATCAAAGAAGAATTCAATTTAGCCTGTGAGTTAGAAATAGAATTTGAAACCCATTTTAGTAAATTTTTAATGCCGACAATTCGTGGCAGAGATGTAGGAACGAAAAAGCGTTATGCTGGCTTAGTTTGCAAAGGGGAAGACACACCTAAAAAATTGGTATTTAAAGGCTTAGAAAGTGTCAGAACCGATTGGACACAACTGGCGAAAGACTTCCAGCACACCTTATATTTAAAAGTCTTTAATCAAGAAAGTGTTGATGATTTTATCAAAGCAACGGTTAAACAAACCTTAAACGGCGACTTTGATGACAAACTTGTTTATCGAAAGCGTATTCGACGTAAGTTAAAGGATTATGTTAAAAATGTTCCTCCTCATGTCAAAGCAGCACGTTTAGCCGATGCTCTTAATCAAAAGCAGGGTAAGCCGTTACGCTATCAACAGCGCGGCTGGATTGAATACTATATGACCTTGAATGGGCCACAAACCGTTGAACATTTATCTGCGCCATTAGATTATCAATTCTATATTGATCGGCAACTATGTGCGGTAGCTGATGCTATATTGCCTTTTGTAGGTACTAGCTTTGCACAAATAACCGATGCGCAACTAGGCTTGTTTTAGCAAATATTCTTAGCTGATATAGATAAAATGAAAATAACAGGTGAAATGCAGGTTATTTCAGGGTATAAATAGAGTTAAGTTTTAGATGGCTAGATAGCTATCATTAAGTTTATATTTTAAGGTAGTCAATGAAACAAGATACGAAAATAGTCAATGCTGGGCGTAAACCCGAGTTTACTCAAGGCGTTGTTAACCCAAGTGTTACTCGTGCTTCGACCGTAGTTTTCAATACCGTTGAAGAAATGAATAATGCCTTAAAAAATCGTCATAACAATACCATGCTTTATGGCCGCCGTGGCACAACAACAGCCTTTGCGTTTAGTGATGCCATGACTGAGCTTGAAGGTGGTGCCGGCTGTGCTTTGTATCCATCAGGCACAGCTGCCATTACTAATGCCATCATTTCATTTGTTAAAACCGGTGATCATATTTTGATGGTTGATAGTGCCTATGAACCAACACGAGATTATTGCGATAAAATATTAGCCAAAATGGGGGTAGAAACCACCTATTATGATCCGCTTATCGGTGCTGGTATTGAAGCGTTAATTCAAGAAAATACCCGTATTGTTTTCTTAGAATCTCCCGGCTCTATTACCATGGAAGTGCAAGATGTACCTACCATTAGTAAAATAGCCCATCAACATGATTGTATTGTGATGCTTGATAATACTTGGGGTGCAGGTATTAACTTTAAGCCTTTTGATTATGGGGTTGATATTAGTGTGCAAGCGGCGACTAAATATATTGTTGGTCATTCTGATGTGATGTTAGGCACTGCGACAGCCACTGAGAAATATTGGCCGCAGCTGCGTGATAACAGTTATTTGATGGGGCAGTGTACTTCTCCAGATGATCTTTATCTTGCACTGCGTGGTATTCGCACTATTGGCGTGCGTTTAAAGCAGCATCAAGAAAGTGCGTTAAAAGTAGCTAACTGGTTAAAGCAACGACCTGAAGTGGATACTATTTTACACCCAGCTTTTGAGTCTTGCCCAGGGCATGAATTTTTTAAGCGTGATTTTACAGGCTCAAATGGTTTATTTTCGTTCACCTTAAATCGCGGTAATAGAGCTGCACTGACTGCATTTTTGGATAGTTTAGAGCATTTTAAAATGGGCTATTCTTGGGGCGGGTTTGAGTCATTAGTATTAGGTATTACTAGTGTTGACTCCATTCGCTCGGCCACTAAGTGGACGGCGGAATTTCCATTAATTCGTTTACATATTGGTTTAGAGGATGTCGATGATTTAATTGCCGATCTTGAACAGGGATTTGAGCATTTTAACGCCAAGCTATAAATGATTAAGCTTAAGACTTCGATGTATTATTGTATTCTTTAGTGTTAATAAAAAGCTGAGGAAGAGAAACATCAACAAAATTATTTAACGAGTTTAATAATTCTTTAAATTCGTTAAGTTCATGAACTGAAGCATCGGTATTGGCGACCTTTGCTGAAAGAAAGTTAAATCTATTAAGTTGCGCTGAGTCCATAAGTATCTTCCTTGATTGTAGTTTTATCTATGGAACGCAAGAACACACGCTAGATAGCAGTTAAAGCCTTTCATTTGGCTTTTTATAGCTACTGCATCAAGCTGAATCTTGCATTTTACACACACGACTACTTTTTATTAAAATAATATGTATTTTTTATAGCCATTAATTTAATGTAACCTTTCTTCAAATGCAAATAAAAATTATTATCGGTAATTGCTCGTGGTTAGTCTTCTCTAAAGTAACTGATTGAATGATTGGTGGGAGAGTCGCTGTAATTGAAAGGGCTGTATAAAAATATAAGCACTGAATAATTTGTATTCAGTGCTTATATATCAACTATTATCGATAAAATAAGCTTGCGGTTATAAGAATTTAAATCTTTGGTTAGTGCCGTTATAACAGCTCCACTGAACTATTTTTGCGCCATTATCAACAGACTTACCCGCAATATCTAAACATTTTCCTGTGACTTTACTTTTAATTTCAAAGTAACCATCACCCGTATCGTTTAATGTCCAGATATGGTTATCATTACTATGATTACATACCCATTGATTTACTAAGGCACCATTAGCATT
The DNA here is from genome assembly GCF_057551365.1 of Colwellia sp. KS18-150. NCBI lineage: Bacteria > Pseudomonadati > Pseudomonadota > Gammaproteobacteria > Alteromonadales > Colwelliaceae > Colwellia > Colwellia sp. KS18-150. The sequence continues at coordinate 118,585 of NZ_BAAJMC010000004.1, forward strand.
ACTACCGTTTGCTAGCTCTGCGCATAACATACTGCGCTCAGATTGGATTGAATATTCACCATTACCTAAACTATTTAACTTAAAGCGTTGATTTAGATTGGTGTTATCGCAGCCCCACTGGTGGTAGGTACCACCATTTAGCATTGAACCGTTTTTAAGATCAATACATTTGCCACTGTGTTTTGCCTGTATGTTGGTAAAACCTGTTGGCACATCATCTGAACCACCGGTAGAGATTGGTTTATATACTCTAATCCAATCTACATACATTTTATTTTTACTGCCATCGGCTAAATCTGCGTTAGTGGCAATATTACCAGCTTCTGAACGCCATGAATGATCTTCAGTATCTAAGATAATAAAGGCTTCTTCGTCCATGTTGTATTGGCTTTTATTTAAAATCGCACCAGTATAGTCTTTATCTTTCATAACAACTTCAGCCCATGAGCCATTAGGTGTTTCTTGGCCATCAATATAAAAAGTTACTTCTGTTGGACTTTTCCAGTAAGCACCAAAGCGATGAAACCCTTCACGCCAGTATGTGCCCCAAGATGGGGTATTATGGGTCTGGTCATTGAAATCACTGATAATTTCGTTTGTATTATGATCACGGATGAAAACATGGAAGTTAGTTGACATATTTTGTGCAAACCAAGTTTCTCGTGCGCCACCATATACTTCAAGTACATCAATTTCACGTTCATCATTTTCGCTGAGTAACCAAAAATTTGAAGAGAGCTCGAGGTTACTAACTTTTATATTCGCTTCTAAAAAGATTGGATATTTTACTTTAGTTTTTGAAGTAACTACTCCGGCATTTACTTGATTTGTTCCTGCTCTGCGTGAAGCGCCAATAATTAAGTTACCGTCAGAAATCCATGATGAATCTTGTGTCCAATAAGTTAATCCCGGACCTGTCCAGCCATTGAAATAGGTATCATTCCACTTACTGGTAAATTCACTTGGTTTACCTGTGTAATTGAAGTCATCTGAATAGCTCTGTTGTAACTGCCACGTTTTGCCTGAGCCAGCATTAGCTGGTATGGCGATATTATCCCAATCAGCTGCGAATGTTGAACATGTAAGTAAAATGCTACTTGTAAGTACTGCTAATTTTTTCATTAATCACCTTTTTATTATAATTCTGTTTAATTTTTATAGCGTAGAAGCCTAAATAGCTCCGTTTTTGGTTTAACTCACGTTTAAACCAAACCTATTTTCATCGGTCTAAAAATAAGCAAGCTCATAATGCGCTTAATTATGGTTAATTGTCAACAATAAGCAAAAATCATTTTATTGATATTTTCAAACAAATAAACATTATTAAATGTAATGTTTAGGATGCTTTATTTGTAATTTACCATCATTAATATTTCATCATATGGTTTGTCATTAGTTGTATTTTAAGGCTAATTTTGTTTTTTTAGCAGATGAAACGAATAAGGAATTGTTGCTGACACAGTGGAATGATATTAAGCAAGTGGAACAACGTGAAGATAGCTATAGCGTAGGGGATATTACTCACTTACCTCAAGATGGTGATATCGACACTGATGATGACCAAATGCTATCAATAGCGGAATTGTTAATATCTATACCTTAACTTTCTAACTAGCCACTCTTAATGTATACTATGTTTATGTACAGTACTTGTGGTGTTTGTTGTTTGGCCTATGAAAGTTATCCCTATCTATATAGAAGCTGGTGTTAGTGGCTTTGAATCACCAGCTGCAGAGTATAAAGAGCTTGGTTTGTCACTTGATGAGCTGATTGTTGAAAACCCGAATGCGACTTTTATCGGTTTAGCGTCTGGTGACTCTATGCAAGGTATAGGGATTTTTGACGGTGATTTACTTATAGTTGATCGTTCTAAGCAAGTTAAAGATAACGCCGTTATTGTGGCTAACTATAACGGCTGCTTTGTTTGTAAAACATTGAGTAAAAGTAAGGCGCAATTGATATCGGCCTCTAATCATCATCCTCCCGTGACTATAACCTCAAACGATGACTTTCAAATTGAAGGGGTAGTAACACGTGTTATACGAATTTTAGAGCCTATTCGTGAGTTAAGTGCATGTATGCCTTAGTAGATGCTACGTCATTCTATGCCTCAGCAGAAAAGGTGTTTGATCCCAGAATACGCAGAAAACCTGTCGTCGTTTTGACCAATAATGATGGCTGTATTTGCGCTGTGTGTCCTATCGCCAAAAAACTTAATATCCCTAAGTTTGGTGCTTATTTCAAAATTAAAGACTATTTAGCGCAGCACCATGTGGTGATTCGTTCATCAAACTATGAGCTTTATGCCGATTTAAGTGAGCGGATGATGAATGTTATTGCCCGTTTTTGTGACAATCAGCATATTTATTCTATTGATGAATGTTTTCTGCAGTTGGCGGGTTATAAAAGCATGATTCATGATTGGCACCAATATGGCACTAAAATACGTCAAACGGTATGGCGAGAAACTCGCTTACCTGTAGGTGTAGGTATAGCGACAACACCTACACTTGCTAAGGCGGCCAATCATGCTTCTAAAAAGCTCTCGGGCTTTAATGGCGTGGCGGTTATTGATAACGAGAAAATGCGCTGCTCTATATTGGCACGAATGCAAGTGTCTGATGTATGGGGAATTGGATCGCGTTTAAGTAAAAAATTAGCCATGATGAACATCAATACCGCGCTAGACTTAGCTAATCAGTGTCCTAAAGCGATGCGTCAACAATTTAGTGTTGTTGTTGAACGCACTGTTAATGAGCTAAATGGTATAAGTTGTTTGTCATGGGATGAGGTTAAAGAGCCGAAACAAGAAATCTTTTCAACGCGTAGTTTTGGTCAACGAGTAACTGACTTTAATGCATTAAAGTCTGCGATAGTCAGTCATGTGAACATTGTTGCTAGAAAACTTCGTCAACAAAACTCTTTGGTTAAAAAGTTATATGTATTTGCCCACAGCTCTCAATATCAAGCCAATTATTATAAGCAGTCCATTATTGTACAATTTCCACAAGCAACGAATAATAGTTTAGTCATGGCAAATGCTGCAGTTAATGCGTTGCCAAGTATATATCGTTATGGCGTCTTATTTTATAAGTGTGGTGTCGGGGCTATCGAGCTTGAAAGTAATCGTTATAGGCAACCGGATCTTTTTACACCGGATACGAATAACGAAAAACTAATGAACTGTGTTGATCTCATTAACAGTCGCTACGGTCAAGGTGCATTGCAGCTCGCTACAGAAAGTAAGCAAGACGGCTGGCAAATGAAGCGCTATTTTTTATCGCCGAGCTACACTACCAAATGGGCTGATATACCGAAAATACAGTGTTAGTCTATTAACTGTATTAATCTAAGATACTGAGTGATGATAGCTGCGCTTCAAATTGCTCTGTACCCGATTTCACCTGATAAAGCTTCACTAGCAGGTAATCTAATTCAGGCGCAAACCAAGCGTAAGTGATACGCTCTTTCGCTTTAACTTCACGTTTAAAACGGATTGTCTTAATCATGCCGTAGGGCAAAATTAACTCTTCCTTACCATCATATTGATAAATATAATCTTTTACTGAGCCAGAAGTGCTAACAACAGGGTAGATGTAACTTTTTTGTTTGGCATCTTTGATAAGATTGAGGCGGTGTTGTAAGTGGTAACTTAACTTGTCTTGAAGGTTATTAGAAAAATCCAATGGGGAAACATTACGTTTGCGACCCAAGTCTTGTGCAGTATTCTCTTTGGCATTAAAACGCCATTCATAAAACTTATCTTTACCAGTACCTTCACGGCTATATGTATAATGCTGAGGAATTACCTTATCACCATCAACCTCAACAATAGAGGTTTCTGTGCGAGTTTGAGAAAAAATCAACCATTCAACATGGGTTTTATAATGGTAATCAATTCTGCCATCGGCTTGGTAAGTCAGCTCTCTAATTGCGGTGCCAACAGGGTCTGATTTATGTAAAACACTATAATGGGCAGTAAATGCAGGAATGACTTTCTCAAGCGGGTGCTTTGTTATCGATGCTTCCTGTGCTCCTTGTACTAGGAGTGATGGCATTATAGAGAGTAATAAGGTGAGTAAAGGTTTTCTGTAAGAGGTTTTGGTTATCATAAACAGCAATGTAATAATGTAAATTGTATAAAATAAGGTAGGAAAAATAATCTACCTTATCTTAACATAACTTACTAGCCATTTATTCGTCGTTAGCGTAACCAGAAGTCGGTAAAATGTTACCATCTAATATAGCAAACTCTTGTTCAGCTTCATTTTTCATTGCAAGACGATTTTGACACAACCATTTAACCACCAAAGGATAAATTCTATGCTCTTGTTCATGTACTCGCTCGGCTAAATCATCACTGCTATCGCCATCAAATACTGGTACTTTGGCTTGCAGAATAACTGGGCCACCATCAAGCTCTTCGGTAACAAAATGAACACTCACACCATGTTCACTATCGCCAGCATCAATAGCACGTTGATGCGTGTTCAGGCCTTGATATTTAGGTAATAATGAAGGGTGAATATTAAGTAATTTGCCTTGAAAGTGCTGAACAAAAGCAGGTGTTAAAATACGCATGAAACCTGCAAGCACCACAACATCTGGAGTGAATTTGTCTATTTCAGTCATTAACGCTTGATCATAATCTTCACGACAATCAAAGTCTTTATGAGAAAGGGCAATATTTTCGATGTCTGCATTATCAGCGCGAGTTAACCCATAGGCATCGGCTTTGTTAGCAATAACACCAACAACTTCTCCAGGGTAATCACTTGAAGTTGATGCATCAATAATGGCTTGTAAATTACTACCACTACCAGATATTAAAACGACTATTCGACTAGACATTTTAGTTTCCTTTTATAAAAAAAGGGGCAATTATATCCCATTGGATAACAGCCCCTTTATCATATTCTAATTTAGCGCTTACGCAAAAATAACTTGCTCAGCATCATCGGCTTTATCGGCAATCGCACCAATATGCCATGCTTTTTCGCCATGGGCACTTAGGATGTCGATACTTTGTGCAACTTTATCTTCAGGAACAACGATAATCATACCAACACCACAGTTGAATGTGCGATACATTTCATGGGTAGTAATGTTACCTTTTTCTTGTAGCCAGTTGAAAATTTCAGGCCACTGCCAGCTTTCGCCGTTTATAACTGCTTGAGCAGTTTCAGGTAATACACGTGGGATATTCTCCCAAAAGCCACCACCGGTAATATGTGATAATGCGTGTACTTCAACCTCTTTTAATAAGGCTAATACTGATTTAACGTATATTTTAGTTGGCTCAAGTAAATGTTCGCTAATCGCTTTACCGTCAAGTAACTCTTTGGTGTCAGTATTATTTACTTCTAATACTTTACGAATTAAAGAGAAACCATTTGAATGAGGGCCAGATGCACCTAAAGCAATTAACTGGTCGCCGGCGGCTACTTTAGTACCATCTAGTAAGCGTGATTTTTCAGCAACACCAACACAAAAACCAGCAATATCGTAATCACCTTGATGATACATGCCTGGCATTTCAGCCGTTTCACCGCCAACTAAGGCACAGTTAGATTGAATACAACCTTCAGCAATGCCTTCGACAACAGAAGATGCCACATCAACATCTAATTTAGCTGTTGCGTAGTAATCTAAAAAGAATAATGGCTCAGCACCTTGTACGATAAGGTCATTAACACACATAGCAACTAAGTCGATACCAACCGTATCGTGTTTGGCTAAATCAATGGCTAAACGTAATTTTGTACCAACACCGTCAGTACCGGCAACTAATACAGGCTCTTTATAACCCGTTGGCAATTGACATACGCTGCCAAAACCACCTAAACCACCCATGACTTCAGGGCGAGTAGTGCGTTTAACCGCACCTTTAATGTTTTCAACAAGGGCGTTACCAGCATCAATATCGACACCAGCATCTTTATAGCTTAAAGACTGTTTTTGTTCGCTCACGAGAAACCTCAAAAAAATACCAAAGAATTTAAAGGTGCGTATTCTATCAGCGCACGAGCACATACTCAAAATCTTTATCTCAAATAGATAAATATTTTTATTTGACGGTAAAATCTTGCTTTGTTGTGATAATATCTGCATTACAAGATTGCTTATTGTTTTTCATATGCTTAGACGTTTAATTTTACTACTAATTGTTAGTACTCATTTTATATTACTACCTCCTGTCCAGGCGGTAGAAGTTAATGATCTTTATCAAGCCAGTGTTGCCGTTAATTCACAAAATAGTCGCGATAGAGCAGCGGCGATAAAAAAATCGTTAGCAGCCGTAATGCTTAAAGTCGGCGGCGAAAAAAGTGTGTTAGATAATAGCCTGATTAAAAATGCATTAAAAAATCATCAACAATACTTAACTAAGTATCGTTACCAACAAAAAACGGTGCGGGTTGAAAACAACGTAGCAAACGAAAATGGGCGTGTTCAGAAACAGCTTTATCTACTGGCTAGTTTTAATGAAGATAAAATAAATGCCTTGTTTCAACAGGCTAATTTACCTATATGGGGACGTCTACGACCACAGATTCTATTATGGTTAGTTGATGAAAAAGGTTTTTCTCGTACCATAATGTCAAATTCTACAGATTCTGCTTTACCTTATATGGTTAATGAATTCTCAGCCCAACGTGGTCTGCCGATAATGATGCCATTGATGGATTTGACTGACGCTACTCAAATCAATATAAGCGATGTTTGGGGACGGTTTGAGCAACCAGTACGGGAGTTTTCAGCCCGTTACTTTGCTGAAGCCATTGTGGTGATGCGTATCTCAGACTCCAGTTTGAAAAATGTTGAAAGTATAAGTGATGAGCAAAGTGATAACACAGAAAGCTACTTTGGTGATGATGTTTCAAAGAGCTGCGGCTTATTATGTGTAAAACCTCAAGAACAAGAGGCAGGTTATGTGCTTGATTGGAGCTTAATAACCAATCAGCAAACATTCAGTCAGCAATATCAGGGCAGTGAACGTCAGGCTCTATTAAAGGAAGGTTTAGCGGATATCACCGAAATTATTTATCAGCACTATGCTTTATCAACCAGCAGTAATACAGAATTTGTACTTGAAGTAGCTAATGTCGACTCACTGAGCACTTATGTGCAGGTGTTTGATTTTTTAAATGGCCTTTCTTCAGTTAGTAACGTTACATTATTAAATGCGAAAGGGGAGTCTAGGCGATTTAAATTGCAATTACTCGGCTCTACAGAAGCATTATTAGCCTCGTTAAAACTTAATAAACAATTAAAACAACATATTGATCCTTTAGCGGCTATTAATAATGAAGCTGGTGAAATGCTTGCCCCTGTATTTTATTGGGGAGACAAATGACCGATAGTCGTCAATTAGCCTTATCAGTACAACTTCCTGATGATGAAACGTTTGAAAGCTTTAGAAGTAAAGTAAATCAAAGTGTTCTTAGCCAACTGGAGCAGTTTATTGAGCAAAAAGGAGCTACAGAGCAGCGTCAGCCTAATAGTTTTTATTTGTTTGGTATATCAGGTGTTGGCAAGTCTCACTTACTTCATGCAAGTAGTGCTTATGCAGCACAGCTAGGAAAGTCTTCAGTGTGTTTGTCTTGCCATGAATTACAAAATTTACCCGTTGATGTCTTGGATGGTTTAGAGCAAATAGATCTTATTTGTTTGGATGACATTCACTTAATTGCAAACAGTAAGTTATGGCAGCAAGCCATATTTGATTTGTATAACCGAGTTATTGAACAAAATAATTGTTTACTGATCAGTGGTCAAGAAAGTGCCAACCAACTTGGTTTAAGTTTACCTGATCTTGTTTCCCGACTGAGCTGGGGATTAACAGAGCAAGTGAAACCCATTGGTGATGATGAAAAAGTGTTGGTGATCCAATATCGCGCTTCACAAAGAGGGTTAATGGTTAGCGATGAAGCTGCAAAGTTTCTTTTAAATCGCTTATCCCGAGAAATGGCACATTTACTCAATGCGCTAGATACTTTAGATAAAGCATCAATAAGAGAGCAGCGAAAAATAACCATCCCTTTTATCAAAGAAGTACTGAAACTTTCTTAATAGACTTCTAATTCACCTAGTAGCCAATTGGAGCTCTGATGCATTCTATTACCTTTAATAATGAAACTATATTTCCGTCGAAAGTTATTTGTATAGGCCGAAATTATGTTGATCATATTGCTGAGCTTGGCAATGAAGTACCTGATGATATGGTGGTGTTTCTTAAACCTAATTCAGCCATTTCAACACAGCTCAATGCCATTCACCAAGAGCCTTTACATTATGAAGCTGAATTATGCTTTTTATATCAACAAGGCCATTTTAGTGCTGTCGCCATAGGATTAGATTTAACCAAGCGAGAACTACAGGGAAAATTAAAAGCGAAAGGTTTACCTTGGGAGCGTGCGAAGGCTTTTGATGGCTCAGCGGTATTTAGTGATTTTGTTGCAATAGCAAAGATAGATGATTCATTAAATTTACAACTAACTATTGATGAACAGGTTATTCAATCTGGTGGTGTGTCATTGATGATGTATAAGCCAGAGGTGATCTTAGCGCAATTGCAAGAGTTTATGACGCTAGAAGACGGTGATATTGTCATGACAGGTACGCCAAAAGGCGTTGGTAAAATCAATGCTGGCAGCCTATTTAGCGGTAAAGTGCTTTGTGATGAAAGCACTGTAGTCTCTGCTGATTGGCAAGCGAAATAACAGAGACTAAAGGTTAAGTAATAATAAACTACTGCTTAGGCAAGGCTTTTTGATAATAGGAGTTGGAGATAGGGCGTTTATCTGAAACTATTTTATTATCTGATTGCGTTGATTTATTAAGTTTTTTGCTGCGCTCAAGGTTGTCAGCCTCAGGGCTGATCGTTAAATTCTCTAACCAGTTATCGCCAACAGTCATAGCTATTGGCTCAGGAACTTGTGTAATTGCTGTTGTAATATCAAATTCAGTTAATACGCGGCTGGCACTATAAATAACTCTAGGTTTTATTGTATCTTCACCAATACGGCCACGCTGTCCCCATGTCACGATATAATCGGTGGCACTAACATCATCACCTGTCGGCTGATTAGTAACGGCAACGTCACGAAAAACATCAAAGCGTGATTGCATCATTAACTCTTCAAACAACAGAGCAAAGTCTTCTCGCTCGCTGGAATAAGCATAATAACCACTGGCAAGATCAGGGCTAAAAAACGTTTCTATATCATTAGTTGAATATGATTGTTGAGTCTGTGTCGCAGTCTCTCCTGCAAAACTCACTTGCGCTAAGCTGCGCATCTCACTACTTTGTAAAGGGTAGGTAACTGCTAAACCATCAGATTCAAAGTTTGAACTCAAGGCCGCATCCAGAATACGGGTTTCTGCATCGTGGCTAAACCATTCGCTACTTGGAAAAAAATCGTTAGCGTGAGCTAGTTCATGGTAAAGCAAAGAAGCTAAGCGGTAAAAGCCATCAGATGTAGAGCGAGTGACTCTATCTTCGATAGAGAAATAACTGTCGGCGTAATCATTATCTTTGACATAACGCCAAGGCATGATGAACTGCAAATCATTACCAAAGTCGCTTCGATAATCAGGAGCTTCGTTGATTGTGTCTCTTTCATCTGGTGTTAGCCAGAAATTGTCCGCATCTAAATATATCGCACCAGTTGCGGCCCAATAAAATGAAGGTCGGACATCGTATGCAATAACGATGGCAGTAGTTGCGCGTAATAAGTGCTTAAAGTCATCATTAGGATCATTGTTAGTAAGGAATTCTTTAAATCTATCACCCATCCACGGATGTGAGACTACGACTCTGTCCATAATATTGTCGATACTAGGTGTTGTATTTTCAGATGCTAACAAGGGCAGCTCAGCTAAAGTGCATGAGCTAGATAAGGAATTACTATATACGCAGTTCACAATACTTTGAGCATAAGGACTGTTGCTATTATAGGGTGTAACAATAGCCACTCTGTCATCAAAGTAAGCGTTGCTAGCAATATTGTCAGCAGGCTCAACCAATACAACCACTTTATCAGTATAAGTTTGACTACTATCACTGGCGGAGGCTTCAAATGTTAAGATGGTATCTTGTGTGACACTTGGCGCAGTAAAAAATACCACTAATTCACCATCAGCGATTTCTTGATCAAAACTCACTGTCGGACCTGACGTTTGCTGCCATGCGATTGAACTGCTATCGATAGAGGGATCAATAAAAACGCGTAATGAAACACCATTATCACTAAGGGCAGTATGAGCAAGTCGAGAAGCTATCTTATTTGTATCTTCACTAACCGTAATCGTGTGAGCTATTGTTTGCGTTGCTCCGCTATTGACTGAAAAACTAACTGAAAATTCGTAATCACCAGCAACGGTCGGGGTGAAAGCGATCACTTTAGTGCTAGGGGTTAGTAAGGTAACCGATTCCCCAGAAGTTTGCTGCCAACTAATATTCGTTAATTCGTCATCAGGGTAAAAAAGAACTAATTCAGCACTTTGATTAACAAGGGAATTATCATCAACGCTTACTACTTTACCCGTATCAAAGTTTATATCATCATCTGGGATATCCGTTGAATGACCATTGCAACCTACCAATAGCAAGTTAGCAGTGACAATCGTTGTTACTGCTAGCGACTTAGCGACAGGAGAGAATAAAGTTGATGTAAACGTCATGTATTTCCCTAAAGTTTATTTATCTTCTTTTGGCTTTCTTATACTAAGACCTAATTCTTGACCGCGATATTTCGCATAATAACTACAACCGATAAACATAAGGGTTGCAAAGACTAATTCTATAAATGCCAATAACCTTTCCTCAGGTAATACCCAAAGTGTGGTGAGGCTATGTAGGAAATATATCAGTACTATAAAATTCGACCAAGCATATGTGTATGGATTACCTTGTATTAATCCTTTTAAAGGGAATAACAGCGGCAAAACAAATAATACAAAAGTGGTGCTAGCACCTAGCGCACCGTTTGGTGATAATACCAGTAGCCATAAAGGCATATATATAAGTAATGCGAGATAGCCAACTAAGGCCATTTTTCGTAAATTAGCGGTACTAATTCTTTGTGTTTTCATGACGACCTAAATTTAAATCTGGATTAACAAAGTGCAAGCACATTTTCAGGAGGGCGACCAATAATAGCTTTACTACCATTAGTGACGATAGGGCGTTCAATAAGTTTAGGTGTTAACACCATCGCTTGTATTAGCTCTTCATCACTCGATTTTGCAAGGTTTTGCTCTTTAAACTCTGCTTCTTTGGTGCGCATCATTTCAACAGGCTTACAACTGAGTTGTGCTAGTAAATCAGTAATTTCTGCTTGTGATAATGGTGTTTTAAGATACTCAACGATTTTGATTTCTTGAGAGTGATTTTCGTTTAATAACTCAAGTGTTTGACGGCTTTTAGAGCATCTTGGGTTATGGTAAATGGTTAACATAATTAATCTCTGTATTAGTGTAGTTAAGATAAAAGGTAAATTAGCTTTGTATTGAAACTTGAATTATAACCGCTTCAATTTATTTTCTTGTTCTTGGAATTGCAATATACGTGCTTTTACCCTTTTTTGTAATAGGGGTTGCTCGGCAAATAAAGTGTGACTGGTTTGCAATTCATCAACTGCTTTTTGGTACGCTCCTAGTAAAGCCAGAACTTCCGCTTTGTTAACGTGCATTAAGCCTGTTTTTCCTTGTGCGCGATACACTGACGTTAAAATATCATAAGCGATAAAGTTTCCTGGGCTAACGAGTAAAAAGTCCTGTAGCACACGTGCAGCTTGGTCATACTTTTTGGCTGTTAATAACGCGTTACCATAATTTAAGGTGACAACCTGATTGTTAGGCATCAACAAACTTAACGGCTCTAACATAGCAAAGGCATTATCATATTGATGCAAAGCTAGGTAAACATCAGTAAGGGCATCAATATAAAATAAGTTGTTTTTGTCGGCGGCTTTTAAGAATTCAAGAATATATTGTGCATCTTCATATTGCTTGTTCTCAAAGTATGAAAGCGCCAAACCGTATTGAGCTGCAGGTTTTAAAGCATACCTTTTTTTCTCTAATTGCAATTCGTAATAAGCAATATTGTCTTTTGGGTTACTTTGATAGCGAGCTTTAATACGTGATTTTGCTAATTCAAACTCTAAACTCGGTGGTAAATGCCTTACCGGGTATTTATGAGCACGTTGTCTGGCATCAGAAATTCGAGATTCAGGTAATGGATGCGTTAAAAGCATTGCTGGCGGTTTACTCGCATAGCGGTATTTTGCCGACATTTTACTAAAAAAACTTGGCGCACCTTGCGGATCAAAATTGCTATTGGCCAATAATGCGATACCCACTCGATCTGCCTCTTTCTCATTACTACGAGTATAATTGATGCTTGCTTGTTGTGTTGCCGCCATTGAGGCACTTAATGCAGCCATACCAACGGTAGGGTTAACTAAGGCTAATAATATACCTGAAACCATTCCTGCCATTGATAAGGTTTGAGTTTGGCTTTGTGATTCTAGACGACGAGCTAAATGACGTTGTGTGACGTGAGATATCTCATGAGCAATGACTGAAGCTAATTCACTTTCGTTATCTGCTGTGGTTAACAGTCCACTATGAATACCAACATGGCCACCAAAAAATGCAAAGGCATTTAATTCGTTATTATTAATGAGGAAAAACTCAAAGGCATAATTTACATCTTGAGCATTTTTAACTAATAAATTCCCTAAATGATTAATATACTCAATTAAAACAGGATCTTGAATAATAGGCTGACTAGCACGTATTTGTCGCATCATTGCTTTACCAATTTGACGCTCTTTATCTAGTGATAAAACACTAAAGCCGGAGATACCAATTTCAGGTAATTTGTTTTTATTGTTTTGTGCACTAGCAGCAACATCAAATGTTGATAAGGTTGCGACTAATAAGGTGAGGGCACAAGCCAATAATAATGGTTTCAATGTAAACAATAGCTTTTCCTATTTTGGATAATTCAGCATAAAACTGCGTTTAATTATGTGTTAGCTCGGTGAGGAGTTTTGGATATGATCACTCGAGAGTATATTGCCATTTCTGCGGTCTATTTCTTGGTAAAAATCGGCAATGCTATAGCCTTCGACCTCTAAAATATCAAAAGATTCGGATAAAATATCAATTAATTTTCTGACACGTAAATAAGCGTACTTAACGATAGCTAAATCTGCTTCATCCCCACTTTGGTAGGTATAAATTGAAAAAGCAACTAAGCTATTTATTCTAAACAACATACGCATACTTTCTGGTAACCAGTTTTGAAATGGACATCGATGATCGCGCACCAAAGGTCTTAACACTCTTTCACCATCTATGATTGGAAAACAATGTAGCTCATAGCCCATATCGTTATAGTTATGTTGTAATACAATCTGCGGCTTTATTTTAACATGGATTTTGCCATCATTATCTTTATGACCACCTAATGGGGCTAAGTTCCAGGTATTACGATCTAATATTTGCTTGTATGCACTATCAAAGCCATGAGATAAAATACCGTCTAATTCCCCTAAAGATGAAGAAACCAAATGATAAATAGCAGGAACATCACCCCAAGTGAGTTTCTTTTTGTGGGCATTAATTTCTTTTAAGTTAGGTTTTTTAGCTAAACTGCTCATTTAATGAGGATTCCTGCTAGGTAAACAAATATAGATACGTTAGTATGTTACACCAAGTGTATTAGGGTAATTGTCTCAGATTACTTTGTTAAATAAAAGAAACTTAGTATGATTTTCCGTTATGACGCGAGTCAAGAAAAATGCCCGTTACCACTAGTAAATTTACGTTTAATATTAAAAAAAATGCGCAGCGATGATACTTGCATTATTAAAGTTTCAGATAGTGGCTCTATTGATGACATTCCTAAACTGTTGTTGAAATTAGGCTATAAACATACGTTAAACACAACCGTTGAAAATATTGTTGAAATTACAATAACGAATAAGAGCGAATAAAAGGCAAGTTATGATTAAGTTGTTCAAAAATTGGTATGCACGTAAGTTTTCTGATCCCCATGCTGTTACTTTGATGGTAATTCTCATATGTGCCTTTTTATTTATTGCGTTTTTTAGCAACTTATTAATGCCGGTGTTAGTGGCATTGGGAATCGCTTTTTTACTTGATTTACCCGTAAATAAACTCATCAATTTAAATCTATCTCGTACTAGTTCGACCATGATCGTGGTTGGAACTTTTATTGGCATTACACTTATTGTCATGTTGGGGTTAACTCCTGTTATTTGGAAGCAAAGCAGTAGTTTATTGCAAGAAGTTCCACATATGGTTACGGAAGGTCAAAAATACTTATTAACCTTACCGGAAAAGTACCCTGATATTATCCAAGCATCACAAATCGAAACCTTTATCTCGTCAGTGAAGGAGAAACTATTGGAGTGGGGGCAGCTGGCTTTAACGGTTGGTTTAAATTCTATTTCAGATATCGTTGCGTTAATGATTTATCTTATTTTAGTACCTTTGATGGTGTTCTTTTTCCTTAAAGATAAGCACGACTTGCTAATTACTTTTAAAAGCTTTTTACCAAAAGAGCGACGTATGGCGGTACAAGTAGGTAAGGAGATGAATCAACAAATCCTTAATTACATACGCGGAAAAGTGATAGAAATTTTAATTGTAGGTATTTCAACGACTATCGCTTTCATCTTTCTTGATTTAAGTTATGCAGTGCTACTTGGCGTACTGGTTGGTTTATCCGTTTTAGTACCATATGTTGGAGCGACGATCGTTACTATTCCAGTATTTTTAGTCGCGTTATTTCAATGGGGATTTAGTAATGAATTAGGTTATGTGATGTTAGCTTATGGCATCATTCAAGCACTTGATGGTAACGTGATTGTACCGTTACTTTTTTCTGAGGCTGTTAACCTGCATCCAGTTACTATTATTGTCGCGGTCATTTTTTTTGGTGGTCTATGGGGCTTTTGGGGAGTGTTTTTTGCGATACCATTAGCGACTCTGGTAAAAGCGGTTATTAACGCTTGGTCTTCAACACAAACAGAGTAGTTAGAAGTGCTGCAAATAAGCGCTGGGCTATTTGCAGCATAAGTCTTATGGGTTTAACTCATTTAAGACATCAAGCACAACTTGATGATGATCTTTAGTTTTAAACTTATTAAACACATGGCTAATTTTACCATCAAGACCAATTAAAAAGCTTAACCTATGTATACCATCATACTCTTTGCCCATAAATTTCTTTAATCCCCAGACTCCAAAATCATCAGCCACTTTGTGATCAACATCAGAAAGAAGTGTAAAATTCAACTCATCTCGTTGGCAAAATTTATCTAAACGCTTAGGAAGATCAGGAGATATACCAAACACCACGGTATTTAATGCTTCTAGCTCTGACTTTATGTCTCTTAAGCCTTGTGCTTGAACTGTACAACCTGGCGTCATAGCTTTGGGATAAAAATAAACTAAAACTTGTTTCTTACCAACAAAACTTGCTAATTCGACAGTTTGTTCATTCTCATCTAAAAGAGAAAACAATGGTGCGATATCACCTGTGTTAAGCGTATTCATAAATATCCTGTTAATAAGTTAATGTCATTATATGAGGTTATTGGCTGCTTGTTTAATACAACCTTGTACTGCAAACTGCTCACAAAGCTGGATAAAGTCACTTTCAATATCTTCTATGTTTATTTTTTGCGTTAAGGCAAAAGAGATACTAGCACTCATATGATTTGACTGAGGGTCAATTTCTGATTTTAGTGAAGATATGTCTATTTTACGTGTTGCGAAAAAAGCGGTCATTGCTTTTAATATACCAGGCTGATCAATACCGGCGTATTCTGCTTGATAATGCTCGACTAAGTCATAAGTTTTATGACCAGAAGTACGCTTCATCATGGTGATCAGCTCTAAGTTATGTGCCACTTTAGGAAGGCGAGCTTCAATTTTATTGATAGCACGATTATCACCGTTTAATAACATGATAAAAGTAAACTCTTGACCGAATATAGCCATCCTGCTATCTAATATATTGCAACCGCATTCACTTGCTAATTTAGTTAACTCACTAACACAACCTGTTCTATCAGAGCCCATGGCTGTTAGTACTAAATATTGTGACATTAAAACGCCTACGCTGAATAAGAAAACGGCATTATATACACAAAGTTTCTCAAGATACAGGAAACTCGTCACGGTATGAGTGAAACATCACTAATAAAATATATCTGAACTACTTGTGTTTGCAAAACCAGCAAAGTACCATGGTGCGCTAAAAATTGTTCTGGTAACTTAAGTGCTATGGGCTTTAATCAAAAGTGAACCATTTGAGTTATTTACCATCCAATGAACAGCTAAAATTATAAAGTGTTTCCTCAGGAGTATTAATGAGTCGTCAATTGTTTTATTTTTCAGTGTTAAGTTTATCATTGTCAGCCTGTAGTGGTGTTGATAATAAACGAGCACAGGGAGATTTTGATTATGCAGAAAAAAAAGAGTCAAAAGCGTTTGTTATTCCTGAATCTTTAGATAAACCAGCAAAACAAAATGAGTTTTTAATTCCAGAAAATACTAATATCAATGGGCCTATTGGCGAAAAGATGGATGTTAGAGCTCCATCACTTGTGTTACCTGTAGCAGCCTCTTCTCGTGTTGTTTCAGATTCACATGAAGCGATTATTTGGTTTGATAAAGTACTTGAAGATAAAGAGCTGGTAGTTTTTATAAGAAACGCCATTATTAGCCAGCTAATGTCTGATGATGTGAGTTATGAAGAAATTCAGTCTGATGTGGAAAATGAGAAAGACTCAACAAGTTTAGTATTAGAATCCACTTGGTATCACAGTGAAGTAGAAACTGGTTGGTTATTCACAGAAGTTGAACTGTCGACAAGCTTACGTTTTCGATATGAATTAAAAGCTAAAACACATGGCCGAAGTGTTTCCTTACAAGTCACCTTAATTGATTACATGAAAACAGATGTTGAAGGTGGCAGTAAAACGGTTGATCCTATCGATAAGCAGCGTGCTGAAATGGCTATGCTAAATGAGATTGTGGCACAAGTTGATTATGATTATCGCTTACAGCAACGTGAAAACCGTTTAATGCGTGCGAATCAAAAATTAGTCACTATTGGAGAGAACCCTGAAGGGGAAGCGGCATACGTAGTTGAAATGGCCCCTGATAACCTTTGGACCAATATGCCTGTTTTCTTTGAAAAACATGGCTTTACAATTACCGATTTAAATGAAACTAATAAAATATATTATGTTGATTTTAGTAAGCCTGATATTAGTATTTGGGACTCAATTTGGGGTGATGAACCACCAGTTGTTGAAGTTGAAGATGCTAAATACCAATTCGTACTTTCACCATTGGATGATCAAAATCAAACAACGGCAGTGAGTATCTACAATGTTGATGGCGAGCCAATTCCACTAGAAACATTAGAGCGTATATTCCCTGTAATGGAAGCGGGTTTATCGTTTAGAAATTTTTATTAAATGAAAGCTTAAAAATTAAATTAAAAACGCCGATTCATCGGCGTTTTTTTATGCTCATTTTAAATGGATGAATGAAAGTAGGGCTTTCTTCTTGTTTAAGGTTTATTTGATATTGTCTTTATTTATCGTTGGCATTTTGTGAGAGGTTTTACTACTTCTAGGTAATGTTTCTTTCATATCATTTAAATTGGTTTTACGCATTTTGTGATGACTACTTTTTTGAAATGTACTTAAATTACCCACGATGATCACCACCGCTATGACAATCATAAGTATTGCAAGCCAGTTATCCATTAGAAATACCTGTTAATTGTGTGTTTATTGACGATTCGTTATTAATATTTATGACAAACTGTTTAACGATATCGGTTAAATTATTGATAATGGCCTCTTTACCTTGAATTTTACTGCTATGCAGACAAGCTTTTAATATATCGATATTAAAAGCTTGTTCATAAATGCAGGCAACAGGCGCATACGATAAGTGCCAAGGCTCTTTGGCAACACCGCCACGATAATGATCATAGGGAAAATAAAACCCTAATGATTGTGCCTCTTTAGCGAGAAAATCAGATAACTTTGCCATTGGACCTGATGTCTCATACTCCCAAGGCTCAAGTTGTAAATGTTGATCATGTGCTAATAGGTTAGGCGCATAAACATCTATATCGCAGCCCCAATGATGACGACTAGCGCCAGGCAAGGCAGAAAAAAGTAATATTGCTTGAGTAATTTCAATTGATGACAAAGTTGATATTGACAGGTTTTGGCCATTAATATCTTTAATATGCGTTTTGCCAAGGTATTTATTATTCCATATAGATAACTGGCGCTCAAAAGAGCGATATCCACTGGCAATTTCAATGGTAATACCATTTTCTTTGCCTTTAGTGACTAATGCTTGAAATGCCAGCAGCATATCCTGATGAATGCCTATTTTTTTTTCAGGGTACTGAGAATTTTGGGCGAAATAATGGATATGGTTATCTATTAACCCAAGCGATTGTGCATTAAGATCATTTTTTATCGGCTCAGTCAAAACGGTACAACCTGTGTTACTTACTATCATCTGCTAATAATACCCGCTTAAGGCAAGCATAATAGATGTCGCACAATTTGTCTAAATCCGAGCATGACACTGATTCATTTACTTGGTGAATAGTAGAATTACATGGGCCTAACTCGATAACTTTTGCGCCTGTTGGTGCGATAAATCGTCCATCAGATGTGCCACCGGAGGTTGATAATTGAGGGGCCATATTGGTTACCGATTTGACTGCGTCACTTACTGAAGAAAGAAAGTCGCCTTCGTCATTTCCTAATTCGGTAATAAATGGCTTACCATTAAATGTCCATTTAATATCGTAATCTAATTGGTGCTTGGCTAATATCGACTCAACTTGTTCAACAATAATTTGATCCGTAAGCTCGGTGCTGTATCTGAGATTAAATAAGGCGGTTAAATGACCCGGAACAACATTGGTTGCACCTGTACCAGAATTAATATTTGATAGTTGAAAGCTTGTCGCTGGAAAGTAATCATTACCCTGATCCCAATGAACCTGGCTTAACTCAACTAATGCCGGCATCCCTAAGTGAATAGGATTCTTAACATGCTCAGGGTAGGCAACATGTCCTTGCTTACCTTTAATATCTACATCGGCTGAAATAGAGCCCCTTCGTCCATTTTTAATGACATCACCAACCTGATGAGTACTTGAAGGCTCGCCAACAATACAATAGGTGATTTTCTCATTACGGGCTTCTAAAGTGTCAATGACTTTGGTGGTGCCATTAATAAATGGACCTTCTTCATCACTGGTAATTAAAAAAGTAATAGCACCATGATATTTTGGAAAGTCGGTTACAAATCGCTCAGTAGCAACTACCATAGCTGCTAAGCTGCCTTTCATATCAGCGGCGCCTCTGCCATAAAGCATGCCATCGATAATCGTTGGCTCAAAAGGCGGGGTATTCCACAGCTCGAGATTGCCTGCAGGAACGACATCGGTATGGCCAGCAAAACAAAATACTGGATGCTCACTTTGGTCACTTCCATTTCGTCTTGACCATAAGTTAGTCGTATCGTGAAACACCATTGTTTCATTAATAAAACCAAGTTTAGCTAACCGCTCTTTGATTAATGCTTGGCATCCAGCATCTTCAGGGGTAACTGAAGGACGAGAAATTAATTCCTTTGTTAAGGCAATTACGTCACTTTGATTCTCAAACATGGTCTTTATCCAAGGCAAATAATGCTTGATAAGTTTGTTCTTTAAAACCTAAGTGTAATTGTTTTTGTTGTTGCTCGTTTTCAATTAATAATAATGGTCTTTTTAATAAGGTTGGTTGCAAAAGAGCTTGCTCAAAAGCAACCTCATCAGATAAATTATTTTTAACTTGATCTGATAGGTTTCGATAAGTGGTACTGCGTTTATTTAGTAATAAACTCCAGTCACTTAAACTAGAAAGTTCTATTAATATCTCTGACGTTAACGGTTGTTTTTTAAAGTCGTAAAATTCAAAGTTAACGTTCTGAGCCGTTAACCATTTAAGTGCCTTTTTTACTGTGTCGCAATTGTTTATACCGTATAGAGTAATATTCATTTTAATGGTCTTTAGTTTGTTGTTATGTCGATTCGCTAGAAAAGTTGTTGATTTAGGAGTGAATAACTTGGTAGTTATTGGCGCGTAGAGCTTCCACTGCTTTTGTTAACGTTATTTTCTTAACAAGAATATAATCAGTATCAAAGGTAGATATAGCAAAGATACTTATTTTTTCATTTGCTAGCACAGTCGCTATGCTCGATAAAATACCAGTTAATGAAAAATCTAATGGTCCTACAACTTCTAGAGCTTGCCAATCAGGCTCAACATCATCACTTTCTATTTCAATGTCTTGAGGTAGCACAATTGACACTTCATCAAAGGTTTTGGCAATAAAGTATATCGGCGCATTAAAAACCTGGGCCGGGATTTGACTATGTTGAGGTAAGCTATGAATAGCAAAAGATTGATTAAGTAGCTTTAACGTTAACGCCATTATGTTCTCTCCTATGAGAAAATATAGGGGAAATAGCATAACAACTTTTATCATGGAACTCTAGAGAATGTAGTGATACCAATTACACTAATGAATCATTGTGTTTACTATAAAGATCATTTTATATTGATCTTAAAAGAATAACGTAGAAAAGCATATAAAATGTGTTGTTTTCTACTGTTTATGTAATGGAATATTGAAAGTAAGGTTAAAAATGATATCCACAAAACCTGTGGATATCATTGTGCACAATCTGGGTGAGCTATGCTAAGTCATTGAATGTGTTATTAAAGAATTAAAGGGTAAAAAACAACCCTTTAATTTCTGTTTACTAGAGTATTAAAAATACCTTCTTGGTTTGCTTTTTTGATCTATGTAGTTATTTATACAATCAAGTATGAATAACTACGCCTGTGCTTGAATTGCTGTTAAAGCGATGGTGTAAACAATATCATCAACAAGCGCTCCACGAGATAAATCATTCACTGGCTTATTCATGCCTTGTAACATAGGGCCTATACTGACAAGATCTGCAGAGCGCTGTACCGCTTTGTAAGTTGTATTACCTGTATTTAGATCAGGAAATATAAATACTGTCGCTTTACCTGCGACCGGGCTATTAGGCGCTTTTTTCTTGGCAACATTTTCCATAATGGCCGCATCATATTGAAGTGGTCCATCAATTATCAGATCAGGTCTTTTTTGCTGAGCAATTTGAGTGGCTTTAGCTACCTTTTCTACATCCGCACCATGTCCCGAGCTACCTGTGCTGTAACTGATCATAGCAACACGTGGAGGAATCCCAAAAGCTGCAGCTGAGTCAGCAGACTGAATTGCAATATCGGCAAGCTGCTCGGCGTTTGGCTCTGGATTAATCGCACAATCACCATATACAAGTACTTGCTCAGGTAAAAGCATAAAAAATATTGAAGAGACAAGTGAGCTTTCTGGTGCTGTTTTAATTAATTGTAATGCAGGTCTAATGGTATTGGCTGTGGTATTCACAGCGCCTGATACGAGACCATCAACTTGACCTAATTGCAGCATCATAGTTGCTAATACCACGTTATCTTGAAGGTTTTCATTAGCGATAACTTCAGTGACGCCTTTTCCTTTACGTAACTCGACCAGTGGTTTGACATAATTGTCACGAGTATTTTCAGGGTCGGTGATAATTAGCGAGCTAGGTAGTTGAATACCTTGTTGCTCTGCAATACGGAGTATTTCTTCTTTATTCCCTAATAGTTGGCAACGGGCGATATTACGTTCACAACAAATAGCTGCCGCCTTTATTGTTCTAATATCTGTACCTTCAGGCAAAACAATGAGTTTATCCGCTTGACGGGCTTGCTCTGTGATTTGATGCCTGAATGCTGGAGGAGATAACAGATAGTTTGATTCAATTTTAGCTGAAAGTTTGGTTAACCATTTAGAGCAAAGGCTGTCGGCAACATGTTGTCTGACTTTATCGTGACGCTGAAGATCATCTTTGGGGATCTCAGGGTTAAAGCTCATGATATATCGAGAAGTTTGCCAAGTATCCCATGGTACAGACAGGACTGGTAAACCGGCATCTAAAGCTTGTTGACATAATTCCCATACTTGCTCTGAAGGTTCAAAACCATTGGTCAAAATAAGTGCGCCGAGTTTAGTACCATTTAGCGCAGATAAACAAGTTGCGATGATGATATCAGTACGATCACCTGGGGTGACAATAAGTCGACCAGGTACCAGATAACTGACGAGGTTACTGACACTTCGAGCACAAAAAGCGACACTACGAAAACGTCTATGCTCCATATCGCCAGCATTGATTATTTTTGCTTCTAGATAGTTACTGACATCCATAATGCGTGGTGCAATAAGATCCATTTCCCATGAAACAGAGCCAAGTAAATTGAAATGCCTATTCTTAAAGATACCTAAGTTATTCCAGTCATTAATATCAAAATCGGTATTAATATCTTCTTCGCGGGGAAGTAAACCAAATTCATCTTGATCAGGAGCGTTTAATTTATTAATGATACAGCCAATAAGATGTTTGTTTTTCAGGCCGCCAAACGTTTCGGCGCTAACTTCGATACGATCGTTAAACTCATTTGGGCTATCATTACCTGGGGCGGCAACGAGAACGATTTCAGCACTTAGCGCTTGAGCGACATCTCTATTGATCCTTGCGGCATAAGGCTGTCTAGTTGTAGGAATAAGTCCTTCAATAATAACAACTTCTTGGTTTTGATTAAAATCATCAAAATTGGCAACTACTTCCTCAAGTACAACATCATGCTTGCCTTCAGCCATCTTTTCTTCAACATAACTTAATGATATGCAGCGGCTGTTTTGTGATAGGCTGATGGCATCTATTGTCGAATTTTTCTTGGCTAATTTATTACGAGAAGGTTGGCTAATAGGTTTGAAATGACCTACTTTAATGCCTTTTTGTTCGCAGGCGTGTAATAAACCTAATGAAACACTAGTCAGACCGACACCAAAACCAACGGGAATTAACATAATACGATGAGACATAGATTATTTCTCGCTTGTTGCTAGTGGTAAGTTAAGTAATTGTGCAGATTGCTCGGCAATTACCCATTCTTCATTGGTGGCAATAACAAAACAGGCACGAGATGATTCCTGAGCAATGTTACCACTGTTACCAAAGCGCATGTTTTCATTTTTTGTATTACAAAGGTGAATATTGAGTAAAGAGAGCTGTTTGGTGACTTGCTCACGTACCCAAGATGAATTCTCTCCGATTCCACCTGTAAAGATCAAGCCATCTAATTGGGTTAAGCTTGCACTAAATGAGGCGATATATTTGGCAATACGATAACAAAAAACCGTTAAAGCAATTTTTGCTTGAGTAGTTTGTGGGTGATTTTCATCAAGCATAGCAGTTTCAAGTGTTCGACAATCATTACTCAGTGTTGATAGCCCTAATAGTCCACTTTCTTTATTTAATAAGGTATCTACTTGTTCAATGCTATAGCCTAATTGCTCAACCAAATGAACAACAATGCCTGCATCAACATCACCACTGCGAGTACCCATTATGACACCTTCAAGTGGAGTCATTCCTAAACTGGTATCAACACTTTTACCATTTTTAATTACAGTAACACTACAACCGTTACCTAAATGAGCGCTGATGAGATTACATTGTTCAAGCGGTTTATTTAAATAACTAGCTGCTTGTTTAGCAACAAAGTAATGACTAGTGCCATGAAAGCCATATCGACGAATGCCATGCTCTTGATAAAGCGCATAAGGTAAGCCGTAAAGGTAAGCTTTTTCAGGCATAGTTTGATGAAAAGCGGTATCGAATACGGCCACTTGCGGTAAATCTGAGAAAGCCGACTGGCAAGCATTAATGCCGTTTAAATTTGCTGGATTGTGTAAAGGAGCTAATTTGGCAAGTTTAGCGATAGTATTTTTAACTTGCTCTGTAATTAAGGTTGGCTCAGCATATTTTTCACCGCCATGTACAACGCGATGGCCTATAGCGACAATACCAGAATCAAGACCATATTCTTTTAATGTTGTAACCAATACGGTTAATGCACTTTGGTGGTCGAATGGTTTAGGGAGAGAAAAGCTTTGCTTTTGCTTATTCACCTCCGCACTCGCGAGATAATTGATTTTTATTAATGCCTCTGGGGTCATCAAACACTCGGCGATACCTGATAATATAGTTTGACCTGAGCTTGGGGTAATCAAAGAGAATTTAACTGACGAACTGCCACAATTAATAACCAAGATAACATTTTCTTTGGTTGCTGAAATTTGTGTCGAAGTTTTTTGAATCATTTTAATGCCGTTTAAATAGAAAATTTATATCTGTTTCAAGAGAGAATATATTATAAAGTTAATGATAGTTAGAATATTGATACAAAACAAAAAATTTAACAATAGAACATTTCATTACAAACACTATAGCTACTATGGCGTACCATAACTTTTCCAAGCTTATTTTAACTGCTATAGTTAGCATATGAACATATCAGTAGTACAAATTATCAAGCTAGGGCAGCGGTATCTAGCATTTTGGCCTGAAAGGCCTGAGCTTTCCCATTATTTCGCGGATTATCAAGCGGTACAAGTCGCACGGTTTGTTTGCCGTTATTTTCCAGCTTTAGCGTTGTTTACACTCATTATGCAGTTGTATGTAGGGTCAGGCTATCCGTTAGGGCAAGGTAGTATTGAAAATGCTTTGAACGCCTTAAGTCAATCTCTAGTGTATGCGTTGTTTATCTTATCTGTACCCGTACAGGCATTAGTAGTCTTAGGTGTGAAAGCTGATAAGTTTCTGCCGCCGTCATTAGCGTCTTGGTATCGTAGTGGCTTGGAAAAAGCAAAAGAGCAGGGTGGAATAACTCAACTTGAAGAGTTAAGTACTGCTAAGCCAAGGTACATTGATTTAGCAAAACTGCTTCAACTTACTTATAACCACCAGAATCGATAAATAATTAAGCGTTTTTATATAACCGCAAAATAAAATCAGCCTGACAAGTAAACTGCTCAGTTGATTTTAGCTTTTCAATGACCTCTGACGATGTTTTAAAAGCCAAAGGGGTCATTGCTAATAAATTAAGTACATCTTCACTATTATCAAAGTTCATCGCATAGGTAAGTCGCTCTTGAGTGACTAATTGTAGTTTATTCATTGCTGTACTACTGACATCATGCTCATTAGCATTTCGATAAATTAATTCCTTCAATTCATAGAGATGTTGTTGAGCAGGTGTAACGGTTAATACGTACCCCTGTGAATTTAATACACGTGTAAACTCTGTTTCTAAAATAGGGGCGTAAACTGATGTTAACCAACTAAAGTAATTATCAGAAAAGCTCAGCTTAGATAAAGTACCGACGCTAAAGTGACAATT
The DNA here is from genome assembly GCF_057551365.1 of Colwellia sp. KS18-150. Taxonomy (NCBI): domain Bacteria; kingdom Pseudomonadati; phylum Pseudomonadota; class Gammaproteobacteria; order Alteromonadales; family Colwelliaceae; genus Colwellia; species Colwellia sp. KS18-150. Next base: position 144,042 of record NZ_BAAJMC010000004.1, read on the forward strand.
TTGATAACGTTTTGCGGCTATTTTGATCGTTTCTTTTGCTATATCAACACCATAAACTTGATTGGTGTTGGTTTTATGCTGATGGCTATAAAAACCTTCACCACAGCCAGCATCGAGTAAAGGTCCATTTTCATCACCATACTCTTGGTAAAGCTCAAGCATCTTATCTACCAGCGGCTGATAATATCCTTTATCAAGAAATGCACGTCTTGCGACGACCATGCTTTTGTTATCCCCAGGTGCTTTTGAATGCTTAAATTGTACAGGTAATAAATTTACATAGCCTTGTTTAGCTTGATCAAAACTATGATTGTTAACGCAAACATAGCTTTTTTCATTACACGTTAAGTCTTCTTGGCACAATGGACAAAGATATTTAGGGGATGATTTCATAGATTAATTACTTTGAAAAAGTTGACCAAATGGGTGCGTGATCAGAAGGCTTTTCAATGGCACGTAATTCATAATCAACATCAGCTTCTAGACACTTTTTACTGACACTTTTAGTTGCCAAAATAACATCAATGCGTAAACCTCGGTTATCATCAAAACCACGAGAGCGATAATCAAACCAAGAATAACGCTCACTTCTATCAGGGTGAAGTTGACGGAACGTATCGATAAAGCCCCAATCCATTAATCGAGTTAACCATTCACGCTCTTCTAGCTGAAAAGAACATTTACCAGTTTTTAACCAACGTTTACGATTAACTTCACCAATACCAATATCTAAATCAATAGGCGAGATATTAATATCTCCCATAACGATGATGTTTTCATCTTTATTATGATGATCATCAAGATAAGTCATTAAATCTTGGTAAAACTTTCGCTTATACGGGTATTTAGTTTCATGATTAATGTTTTCTCCTTGAGGAAAATAACCATTTAACACGGTGATTTTTTCGCCTGACTCATTGGTTGTTTCAACCATGATCATACGTTTTTGTGCTTCGTCGTCATCAGTTGGGAAACCTTTTTGAACACTAACCGCTTCTTTTTTACATAACATAGCAACGCCGTAGTGAGCTTTTTGCCCATGAAAGTAAACATGGTATCCCATAGCTTCAACCGCTTCTAAAGGAAATACCTCATCATGAACCTTGATTTCTTGTAAACCAATAATATCTGGTTGATGTTTATCAATGATCGCTTGTAATTGATGAAGTCTAGCGCGTAGACCATTTATGTTAAAAGAAATTATTTTCATAGTTTAATAGGCTCATTTGAAGCATTACGAATAGAGCTGATCTTGCTTGTTTCATAAGATACTCGCAAGTTATTTTTCAACATCGCGAATAACTTGGTTAATAATCCATCAATAAGGCTGATAAGTGTAAAAAATTGTAATTTAAAGGTAACAGCTAGTACTGCGTATTGTTAATGATCTGTAACTTGTTTAAGCTTGTCTCAGTTGATAAATATTATGTAAAGGAAACAAATATGTCTGACTCAGTGAAAAAAATATTATTAGTTGAAGATGATCGTCAGTTGTCTGATTTAGTAACTGACTTCCTAACCAGTGAAGGTTATCACGTTAAACAAGAATTCCGTGGTGATACAGTGGCGAAAAGAGTTGACCTCTTTAAACCTGATATTATTATTTTAGATATTATGTTACCAGGTAAAGATGGTTTCGCTGTATGCCGTGATATAAGGCCAACATTTTCAGGACCTATATTAATGCTTACTGCTAAAGGTACTGATTTTGACCAAGTGCTTGGTTTGGAAATAGGTGCTGATGATTATGTAATCAAGCCTGTTGAGCCAAGAGTGTTGCTTGCAAGAGTTACAGCCTTATTACGTAGAGGTCAGTTGCCAAATCAAAGCCAAGAAGCGGGTGAGGTTAACTGTGGTGAATTACATATAAATAGAGCCTCTAGAAAAGTTAGTTTGAAAGGCGAAAATGTTGACTTAACGAGTCAAGAGTTTGATCTATTATGGTTACTTTCAAGCAAAGCGGGCGAAGTTCAAAACCGTGATTATATTTATAAAGCGGTTGTCGGTAGAGAATATGACGGTTTAGATAGAAGTGTCGATGTTCGTATCTCACGTTTAAGAAAAAAACTGTTCGATGATACCGAAACGCCATTTAGAATTAAAACTATTTGGGGACAAGGTTATTTATTTGTTCCAGATGCATGGAATTAATTTAACGTCTTTATTAATTAAGCGAAACAGCGATAAGCTGCTTCGCTTTTTTTATTTTTTAATTATCTATTGTTGAAGGCTAACTATGACCTCTCGAATTAATTTTGCTGGCCGCTCTTTTTTCAGTCTTTATTTTCTTATTATTTCAACCTTTATCATCTTCTCTTGGGTACTTGATAATGTGTGGAACAGTTATCTTGAACAAGATATAGAATCTTACACCGGTTATAAAACCATGCTAATGGCTGTGGGAGATTATGTTAATAATCATCCGGAGCATGAGTGGCCTGAATTAATAGCTAAAACCGGAGCACGATATGAGTTACCGTTAGAATTAATTAGTTTAGCAACTTTTGATGCTATGGAGCATGAGGATCATCAAGCGTTAAAACATGAGAATACCCATATTTATTACAATGATGACATCGTTGTATTACATTATTTAATCCCTAACTCTGAAACGGTTCTTACATTAGGCCCTGCGCTTATGCCAACGAGGCCCAAAATTAAAGCGATTTATCGTGTTGCAATAATGGCAGCCTTTGGCGCTATTATATTTATGTGGTTATGGCCCGTATCAAGGGATTTAGAGAGCCTTAAAAAGGCCACCAGTGAGTTTGGCCAAGGAAACTTTAATACCAATGCGCCTAGTGCAAAATCTAGCATGGTTGCTCCCATGATAGGCTCCTTCAATATGATGGCATCGCGTATCAAACGATTAATTGAAGCGCATAAAGAACTAACTAGTGCGGTTTCTCATGAACTAAGAACGCCATTAGCTCGCAGTAAGTTCGCCTTACAAATGTTATCTAGTGTTAAAGATGATGAAAAAAGAGCTAAGTATCAAGCTCAAATAAATAATGATGTTTGTGAGCTCGAAGAGTTAATTAACGAAATGCTAATTTATGCCGCTTTTGATAGTGATAAACCAGATCTGCATTTTATCAATGAAGATATAAAGTCATTAGTGCATAAACAAATAGCAAATCATGAAAAAGTAGGCGCTAATATTGAGCTAATTGATAATGGACAAGGCTTGCAAGCTATTTGTGATAGCCACTTTATTGACCGAGCGCTTAACAACTTTATCAGTAATGCAGTTAAATACGGTGCAGGTAAAGTTCGAGTCACTATCTCTGTGGTTAAGTCCGGTAAGAACAATAAGTTGTGTCAGTTATGCGTCGAAGATAATGGTGATGGTGTTTCTGATGAGTTTAAAGCAACCATTTTTGATGCGTTCTCTCGTGGCGATCATTCTAGAAATAGAGAAACAGGTGGTTTCGGTCTTGGGCTAGCTATCGTTTCTAGAATTATGGAATGGCATCACGGTAGTGCAAGCGTTGCCGATAGTGATCTTGGTGGTGCGGCATTTACACTAACCTGGCCAGTTGAATAAATATTTAAAAATAGGTAAAGCTTTTTAATACCTTGCCGTTAACCTTTTTACTAACTTAATTCATACCCAAAAGGGTATAAGTAAAAAGAGCACATTCATTGGCCTTAACTGCAGTAAAACAACTTGCTAATAATACCATTGATGTAGAGCCAAACAATCTTGGCTCTACATCAAATACGTTATTACATGAATTGCAATTTGGTGAGCAGTTAAATGAATGTGTTCACCAAGCTAGGCGCGCTGACTTTTCTTTAATGCTTGCTATGCTTTGTGATGATGTTAGAGAGCAAAGCCAGTTTTCTTTACCTCAGCATAAGCCATCAAGTAGAGTACTGACTGAAGAAGCTCTACGTCAGCAGTTTCAATTACCTAAAAAATCCCCATTAGCTTTAGAGTCTCTCGCACAGATTAATGATTATAATCAGGCCGAGGATATCAAAGAGCTCAATCTAGCAAATATCCATCTAAGTAATAGTATTAATCCTAAGCCTTTAGCATTTCGTGATGATAAGAAACATATTTCTAGTCAAGTGATGACAAACACCACCTTAGTTTGCCAAGCAAAACATGCGATTGCTGATGATACGGTTTTAAATAAACGTGACTCTATGCATGTAGATGCATGGCTGCAAAATATTCAAACGTCATTGGTTAAATCACGATTAATTTCAGGCCTCGCGGCCTAAACTTTATCAATGCTTTGATTGCTAATTATATTGTTAAATATTTAGCGCAGCACTGTTTATACTTTTTATTTTTTTTGTTAATTGCAGCAGGCCAAGCGGTAGGGAAATCATTACATGGACAAATCTGTTTACGTGATATTTTCTTTTGTTTAGTGTGCGCAATAATGGTTCCATCAACATAACGCCATTGCAGTAATTGATTGTTGGCTTCCTCTCGTATAAATCTTGATTTTTCACGCATTTCGTAAACACTATCATGACTAATGTAATAAGCAGAAAACTCGACAAATCCTTCTAATTCGTTCGATGATTTATCAGTTCTATTGTGAATGACTAATGCAATCCAATGACAATCTTCTGCGGACTCTTTTATCTCATCGATATGCAATGATATGTGGCATTCTTTAGCATAAGTATCATAGATATATTGATAATCTTTCACTACATAAGCGCTAAACCTCGAGCGCATCAATTGCTCTGGATGTTCAGCTAATTTAACTTTATTAATTAATGGTTTGCAGCATTCAGTATAGAGATCTTTGCTGCCACAAAAACAAATTTGATTTGATTGCATCGTTGGGTAGTTAAAACTATATTGGCAGGCTAGTTTAGCATAAGGATTGTTATTCGAAACCGATTAATTAATACCGCTCTTTTGGTAAGGGAATTCATCCGATAAAACTAGCAACTGGTAGCTTTCCCTTACACTTAAGTTATTTTTTATCATATTCTACTGCTTGCTTCATATTGAACATTAAGCAATTCAACAGTATAACTATATTCTATCCACTTAATTTTAACCCCAATAAAGACTATATGTATGAAATTATTGTCATTGAAAAGTAAAATTGCCTTAGCGTTAAGCTTTACTTTAGTCGCTTGTGTGAGTACTGAAAACTCGACAGAAACACTAACCAAAACTGAGAAAGCTGCGACTATTATTCCATCTGCAACAAACGTTAATAACACGGTCAATCAAGATACCGTTATTACGCTTGAACAAATTATGGCTGATCCTGACTGGATGGGAAGAACACCACACAGCTGGTATTGGGGAGATGATAGCAATACTATTTTCTATCAACAAAAACAGCTAGGAAACCCACTTAATGATCTTTATGTTAAAGATTTAGTTAATGATCTTGGTAATGGCTCAAAAGTTAAGCTGGCTAAAATGCATATTGTTGCTGATGACAATGCAGTGAGTAATGAAACTGGTACTCATGAGGTTTATACCTTTAAAGGTAATGTGTTTGTTAAACAGGTAGCCGATAGCACAGTAAAGCAGATCACTTATACCTCTGCACAAGAAAGTGATGCTAAATTTCTTAGTGATGGCTCAGTGTCATATCGTGTTGGCAATGTATTTTATGCCCACAATATTCAAACAGGTCAAATTATAGAGTTAGCAAATTTGAAAATGGCAGATAAGCCACAAGGGCTGCAAGCTCCGAGTAGTTATCTTGCTAAAGAGCAACACCAGTTAATTGATTACATTGCTTTACAGCATAGAAATAAACAGTTGAGTGAAGCACAGCAACAATCATTAGCCAATGAAAACGCTAGCATTAGAGAAACAAAATTTTACTTCGGTAAAGGTAATAAGGTAAGCCATGCGAGTTTATCGCCATCGGGTAAAAAGCTATTTGTTAGTATTACATCGGCTAAATCAAGCCGTGATAAAACGGATATTATGCCTAACTATATCACTAGCAATGGTGTTATAGCTGCCGAAAAAGTTCGTGCACGTGTGGCCAATAATCGCCAGTACAAAGAAGAGCTATTTATACTAGATTTATCAAAAGGTAGTAAGGATGCGTTAGCCTATGACACTTTACCTGATTTCAATAGGGATGTATTAGCCGCAGTTAAAAAGGAAAACTATGAGCGTGACGGCAAAAAATATCACAGCGAGAAAAGTCCACGTAATATCCATTTATTACAAATGTGGTACCCAGTAAAATGGAGCGCAGATGGTAGCCAAATTGCTTTTATGCTTGAAGCGTGGGATAACAAAACACGATGGTTAACTAGCATTGATTTTGATAATAATAAACTGGTTAGCCAACATAAACTGCATGATGATGCGTGGATTAATTGGAATTTTAACGAGTTTGGTTGGATAGCTTCAGCTACAGGAAGTAAAAGTTTATTTTTCTTATCTGAAGAGAGCGGATATTCACATCTTTATATAAAAGCTTTTGAAGTATCAGGTGCTGGTAAAACACAACAGCTTACTTCAGGTCAATATGAGGTGAGTGATGTAACGCTAACGAAAGATCAACAACGTTTCGTTTTTAAAGCAAATAAAAAACATCCAGGTATTTATGAAATTTACCAAGTGAGTTTAGATGGCGATTCAAAAAACAATATTTCAGCGTTAACGGATCTTGGTGGTATGAATGATTACGCATTAAGTCCTGATGAAAGTAAGTTATTAATTCAGCACTCTAGCTTAACTATGCCTCCTGAGCTTTATGTCAAAACCCTGAGTACAGAAGAAAAAGCTAAACAAGTAACCGATACAGTTTCAGCTAAGTTTAAAGCGATGCCATGGTCAACACCTAACATTGTAGCTATACCATCAACTAAGCAGACTGATCCAATATACTCGCGTGTTTATTTGCCTGAAAACTATGATCAAACGACGGAAAAAAATCGCGCTGTTATGTTTACACATGGTGCTGGTTATCTACAAAATTCACATCTAGGTTGGTCAGGCTATTTCCGTGAGTTTATGTTTCACTCTATGTTAGTACAACAAGGATACGTTGTTATTGATATGGATTATCGTGCATCAAAAGGATATGGCCGTGATTGGCGAACTAGTATCTATCGTCATATGGGTAAGCCAGAAGTCGAAGATATGCGTGATGGTGTAAATTGGATAATTGATAATGCCAATGTCGATGCCAAACGTATTGGTACTTATGGTGGCTCTTATGGTGGTTTTTTAACGTTAATGTCAATGTTTACGGCACCTGATTTATTCGAATCTGGCTCTGCTATTCGATTAGTATCAGATTGGGCGTACTACAATCACGGTTATACTTCTAATATTTTAAACACACCAGCTGATGATGCTATTGCTTATGAGCGTAGCTCACCGATTTACTTTGTGGAAGGTTTAGAAAAGCCGCTATTAATTAATGCGCCTATGGTTGATGATAATGTGTTCTTTGAAGATACGGTACGCTTAGTACAACGTTTAATAGAGCTTGAAAAACAAGACTTTGAAACGGCTATCTACCCAGTTGAGCCACACGGTTTTGTGCAACCTAGCTCTTGGTTAGATGAATACCGTCGTATTTTTAAACTGTTTGAACAGACACTTTAGTTATTGAGACTTTGATTGAATAGGCAAGACGGTTTATGAGTTAATTGATAAATCGTCTTGTATATCATCTGCCATCAACCAATATAGTATAGCGAAAAGTAAGCCCGCTAACGCACCCCACAAATGAGCATCAATAGCAACAGATGCTTCAATGATTGCACTAACATCTTCACTGGCACCATAAATTTTCTCATGAGCAATTTTGAGCCACACGCCAATAAATAGTAAATATCCAGTCTTATCGTTAGTCTTAATATCCATCATAACGCCAAAAACGAAAACACCGTGTAAAACTCCAGACAATCCTACATATTGCTGTATGGTTGGGGTGAAATAATACAAGCTCAAACTGGTAATTAATGCAGTGAATAAAAATAGGAAACTATAATTTTTTAAATTATAAAAGCGACCGTGTAATAACCAAAGCATTATTAAAGCGGCGAGATTTAATAATAAATGAAAGCCATTGGTATGAAGAAAGTGCCCCGTAATTAATCGCCAAATCTCTCCTTGTCCGATTAACTGTTTTTGATAAACAAATAATTCAGTAAAACTATTTCCTGTGAGCTTTTCAAGGATAAAAGCGACTACAGATATTATCGAAACTATAAATACAGCCAACGCTTGTTGTCTGGCTAAAGGTAATGATGATAATTTCATATGTTTTATATTCGCTAAAAGCTGAAGTGAGGCAGGGATAAGTATACAATGACTACCAACACAATTGAATTCAATAGTTTATCTTACTAATCAACTAGCTTTAATTATTATGACTCGAATTTTATGTCAACATTGTCAACGACCTACAAAGGCATGTATTTGTAATTTTGTTGCGCCAGTTAACAACAATATTAATGTCGTTATTTTGCAACATCCAAGTGAAGTTAATCATAGTAAAGGTACGGCAGCTTTATTAACAATGTCGTTAAAGCAATGTAAAACCCTTGTTGGTGAAAACTTTACTGATTGTGAAGAGTTACAAGATATAATTAACCGTTATCATGTTTTACTGCTTTATCCCGGTGAAAGCTCTGTTGTATTAACACCTAATACTAGTGTGGTTGAGCATAAAGAAATTGCTCATCAATTAGGTAAGGAGTTGTGCTTGATTATTCTAGACGGCACATGGAAAAAAGCTTATCGCATGCTGATGCAATCAACTAATTTACAGCAACTTAAGCAAGTTTGTTTACCAGAAAAATATGCTAATAACGGTCAGTATTTGATCCGTAAAGTAGCGAAAACGAATGCTTTGTCGAGTCTTGAAGCCTGTTGTTATGCACTAGCTTTATTAGATTGTACAGAAAGTGAAGCTTTAGCATTAGCTAAGTACCAACCCTTGTTAAATAAATTTGCACAGTTTAATCAATTTCAGTTATCGTTTAGACCTCAGAGTTAATTTCTCGTTCACCTTGACTTAAATAAGCCATCACATGATCTTAAAAAATATTTTTACTTTATCTACAGCGAGTTTACTCGTTTTTAGTAGCGTATCTTTTGCAAATAAAACTATTGAGCAAAGAGAAACTCGCGAGCCTGAAGCTGCTACAGGTTATATTGAAAAAACAGCGGTACATGGTAATAAGTTTATGGTGGCTGCTGCTAACCCATATGCGAGCAAAGCTGGCTTTAATATTTTAAAACGAGGTGGTAGCGCTGTTGATGCTGCTATTGCGGTACAGCTAGTATTAGCTTTAGTTGAGCCACAGTCTTCAGGCATAGGTGGTGGCACCTTCATGCTTTATTGGGATAACGATAAAACTAAACTCACTAGTTTCGATGGTCGAGAAACAGCTCCTGCGGCAGCAACAAGTGAATTGTTTTTGGATAAAAATGGCAAACCACTTAAGTGGCGAGATGCCGTAGTTGGCGGACGCTCTGTCGGGGTTCCTAGTTTACTAGCCACACTGAAAACAGCTCATGATAAACATGGTAAGCTGGCGTGGAGTAGCTTGTTTGAGCAAGTCATCACGTTAGCAGAGCAGGGCTTTGTGGTTTCTCCTCGCTTAGAGAAATTATTGGGTATGAATTTTAATCCAGGTATCCATACCTTACCTGAAGCTAATCAGTATTTTTTCCCAAATGGCAAATCTGTTAAAGCAGGTGACGTATTAGTTAATAAAAAGTTGGCAAATGTTTACCGCAGTGTGGCTAAAGATGGCATTGATGTATTTTATCAAGGTTGGATAGCTCAAAAAATTGTTGAAAAAGTACAAAATGCGGCGATAGCACCAGGCTTATTGTCTATGGAAGATATGGCGTCATATCAAGTAAAAGAACGCGAAGCTATTTGTGGTCCATATAAAAAATTTAAAGTGTGCGGTATGGCGCCGCCGAGTTCGGGTGGTGTTGCTGTTATTCAGATATTAGGGCAGCTGCAATCATTTAATCTAGAAAAATACTCAGCCAATGATGCTCAAGCAATTCATTTATATACCCAAAGTGCCCGTTTAGCTTTTGCAGACCGAAATAAGTATATTGCAGATGCAGATTTTGTTTCTGTACCAGTAAAAGGCCTAATCGACCCTGACTATTTAGCTAAACGAGCACAACTAATTAATCCTAAAGTTGATATGGGTAAAGCACAGGCAGGCTCTCCGCAAGGTGCTCTGGCTTTAGCTAATGACAGTGCCATTGAAAGACCATCAACAACACATTTATCTATTGTTGACGGTGAAGGGAATGCGGTTTCAATGACAAGTAGTATCGAAAATGGTTTTGGCTCAGCGTTAATGGTTGAAGGCTTTTTGTTAAATAACCAGTTAACCGATTTTTCTTTAGCGCCTAAAAAAGACGGCAAGTTGGTCGCTAACCGAGTACAAGCCCATAAACGTCCTAGAAGTTCAATGGCGCCAATGATGGTCTTTAACGAAGATAATTCGTTACGTTTATTATTGGGGGCACCCGGTGGGAGTCGAATTATCAATTATGTCGCTCAAACCATTATTGGTGTTCTAGATTGGAAATTAAGCCCGCAACAAGCCATCAACTTACCTAAAATAACTAACCGCAACCATATAACAACGGTTGAACGTGGAACACCTGCAGAGCAGTTGATTCCATTACTTGAAGCAAAAGGCCATAAAGTACAGTCTCGAGATTTAAATAGCGGTATTCAAGCTATTGAGGTTACCAAAAAAGGTCTGGTTGGTGGAGCAGACCCACGCCGAGAAGGATTAGTCTTAGCTGAATAACTAAGTAGAAATTACTAACAATACAACGGCTGTCATTTTAAAGTGACAGCCGTTTTTATTTCAATTAGAGAAGTCGTAATAATTAAGCCGATTAACATTATTAATATAGAGTGGTTTGATTTTTGCTTAGTTAATCATAAAACGCTAAATATGACTTAATAGACTAATAAATCATCATAAGCTGACAAAAAACTGGCAGGAGAGTAGTAGTGAGTAGTAAAAATAACATAATATATAAAAGCTTGTTTGCACAGAGTAAATTTTTGAAACGCTTGGTAGGCGTATTGTTGGTACTGACTGCTTTTAACAGTTCCGCTTTAGAAACTTCAATTCAAATGCATAAGCCTGATCAATCAGGTGCATATGGCGTCAGCTTTGGTATCGGTGATAACTTTTTTAATCACAAAGAATTTAACTGGTCTGTCAGCTATAACCGTCTCGAAGATATTAATATTCATTGGAATGATGAAGATATTAACTTTGCTTTAGACACTGTGGACTTAGCATTAAGCTATCGTTATTACCCAAAATCGTATAATACCTTTATAAAAAGCTTAATTTTTGAATTTCAAGCTGGTGTTGGTGTTGCTATTACTGAAAATAAATTTATTTGGCCTGAGCTTGATGAAGAGAAGTATTTCTCAGAGCAAGGTGATGTCAACGGCATGGTCGGTTTAAGCGTACATAAAAAGTTTACCAAACAAATGGCGATGCAAATTGGTGTAAAAAATTATCCTGATTATTCTGAATTTGGCGATATATCATCAGTTTATATTGGTTTTAGTTATACATTTGGTCGTCAAATGGGCTATTAACCCTAGCTTATTTCGTTACAGTGGGGCAGGTTGATTTAAGTTTTATCTTAGTCAGTCGTTATAAAGTTAACTTAACCCTTATGTTTAGTATGTTACAAAGCCATTACAGCTTTGTTTTTCATTTTTGCTAAACTTATTATGTTCAATAATCAAGTATAAAAATGCTACCAATAGTAGCTGAAAATAACACTTGAATTTCGTTTATAGGGAAGCGTGTGGAGAAGTATTACAATGCGTGGATTTAAATATACATCACTGGTATTGCTATTATGTAGTGGTACGGCTCTTGCCGTAGATACCGATGGCGACGGTTATGATGACAGCGTCGACCTTTTTCCTAATGATCCACTTGAGTGGATTGATACCGATCTTGATGGCATAGGTAATAACTCTGACCCTGATATTGATGGTGATGGACTTCTAAATGGTACTGATGGTGGACCAGATAATAATGATGATGGCGATCTTGCTATTAATTTATATGATCCCCTTCCTAGAGATCCCAGCGAATGGCTCGATACTGATAATGACGGTTTAGGAAATAACACGGACACCGATGATGACAATGATGGCGTACTTGATCTTCTCGATGACTTTCCACTAAATCCTCTTGAAACACTAGACTCAGATAACGATAGTGTTGGTAATAATTCTGATACCGATGATGACAATGACGGTGTACTCGATGTCTACGATCAATTTCCTCTTGATCCTTTAGAGACAATCGATACTGATCTTGATGGCATTGGTAATAATGCTGATGATGACGATGATGGTGATTTAACGTTAGATGTTAATGATTTATTTCCGCTAGACCCACTTGAATGGCAAGATATTGATGGTGATGGCCTTGGTAACAATGCAGATGCTGATAGAGATGGCGATGGTGTTGTAAATGCTAATGATGTTTTTCCTGATGACCCAAGCGAGTGGTATGACACGGATACCGACGGTATCGGCAATAATACCGATGATGATGATGATGGCGATGGATTTCTTGATATTAATGACGATTTACCTTTAGATCCAACAGAGTCTGTAGATACCGATAACGATGGCTTAGGTGATAGCTTTGCTGATGACGACGATGATGGAGACGGCGTACAAGATGGTTTAGATGCCTGTCCGTTAGACCCACTAGAGCGTTTAGATACAGATAATGATGGCACCTGTGATGGTCCAGATCTTGATGCTGATAATGACGGCGAGCCGGATATTACTGATGATTTTCCTTTAGATAATACCGAGCAGTTCGATTTAGATAATGATGGTTTAGGTGATAATGCGGATGCTGATCGTGATGGCGATGGTGTTAATAACGCAAGTGATGATTTCCCAGATGATCCATCAGAATATATTGATACAGATTTAGATGGCGTTGGTAATAATACTGATCTTGATGATGATGGCGACAATGTTAATGATGCTCTTGATGCTTTTCCGTTAGATGCAACTGAAACTAACGATTTAGATGGCGATGGTATTGGTGATAATATTGATGCTGATAGAGATGGTGATGGTATTGCTAATGGTGATGATGACTTTCCTGATATCTTTTCTGAAACAATAGATACAGATGGTGATGGCGTAGGTAATAACGTTGATACTGATGACGATGGTGACGGTATAAATGATGCTAGTGATGCTTTTCCGTTTAATAATACAGAATGGCTAGATACTGATGGTGATGGTATTGGCAATAACAGTGACGCCGATGATGATAATGACGGTATTGCAGATGGTAGCGATGTTTATCCACTGAATGTCAATGAGTACTTAAACTCTGATGCGACGCACCCAACAAATAGCGATCTTATTGGTGATAATGCCGATGACGACGATGATGGTGATGGTGTTCTTGATCACCTTGATGCTTTTCGCCTTGATGCGAGCGAGCAGTATGATACTGATGGTGATGGTTTAGGTAATAATGTCGACAGTGATGATGATAATGATGCTTTTACTGACGATATTGATGCCTTTGATACTGACCCACTCGAATGGTTCGATACTGACTTAGACGGTATTGGAAACAATACTGATGATGACGATGATAACGATGGTGAACTTGATGGGTCTGACGCTTTTCCATTAGATGCCAATGAACAATTTGATGTTGACGGTGATGGCCTAGGTAACAATAGTGACAGCGATGATGATAATGATGGCTTTGTCGATCAACAAGATGCCTTACCTAATGATCCGCTAGAATGGCTAGACACTGACGCTGATGGTATTGGTAATATCTCAGATCAAGATGACGATAATGATGGGGTTATTGATGCATTTGATTTATTCCCTTTAAACATCAATGAATTTGAAGATAGTGATAATGATAGTTTAGGCAATAATGAAGACAGTGATGATGATAATGATGGTGTTCCTGATTACCTAGACGATTTTCCACTCAATGCTCTTGAGACTGATGACACTGATGGTGATGGTATTGGTGATGTGTTAGATAGTGATGATGATGGTGATGGTACGTTAGATTTTTATGATGATTTACCACTTGATGCTAGTGAACAAGTTGATACCGACAATGATCAAATAGGTAATAATGCCGATCTTGATGACGATGGTGACGGTATGAGTGACGCTTTTGAATTAAGTTATAATTTTGACCCTCTTGAGCCTGCAGATGCTACATTTGATACAGATTTTGATGGTATTACTAATGCTGAAGAAGCTCAATCTAATACTGATCCATTATTAGATGACTATGCACCTATGATTACACCACCTCAGTCGGCACATATCTATGCTGATCATACGTTTACGGAGTTAGATTTAGCTACACTAATTAGTATCACCAGTGTTGCAGTGGAAGATGGCAAAGATGGTATGAATTGCTGTAATTTAACGGCCTTAGGGTTTGAAACGGGATCGAAAAACATTAGCTCTGGTTTGTACCCAATCACTTGGCGTGCTGTTGATAATGCGGGTAATGTTGCTACTAAAGAGCAAATACTCAATGTTCATCCACTTGTTAACTTTTCAGCGCAACAATCGGTAGCAGAAGGTGGCACGACAACAATTAAAGTGACACTTTCTGGTGAAGCGCCAAATTACCCATTAGATATTGCTTTTAATGTTACAGGAAGTGTTGATAGTGCCGATTATCAACTAACAAATAATATTATTACGATTGATGAAGGCACAGAAGGCAGTATTGAAGTGCTTCTGCATTCTGATTTTGAATTAGAAGGTAATGAGCAGCTTATACTAACTTTTGAACAAGGTGTTAATGGTGGGGTTAATAGCTCACATATCATTAATGTGGTGGAAACTAATGTTGTACCAAATATTACTTTAACCTTAGAGCAAAATGGTATTTTCACTGCACAATTAGCTAAAGATGCCGGCGAGGGCACGTTAAATCTAGCTATCACTGACTCAAACATAGCGGACACACATGTGGTTGAATGGCAATTCCCTGATTATTTATCAGCGGATATCAGTGCAAACCAGCTTCAGGTGTTTATTGACCCGGATGAAGTATCATTACCTGATGAAAATAACGGCTTGATTGACATAACTGTCACTGTTACTGATAGCGGTAATACAACCAATAGCGGTAGTGAGCCGTTAGCGCAAACAAAAACCTTTAGTTTTATTTTGGTTGAATCTCTAGCAAGGCTCAGTACTACTGATACTGATGGCGACGGTATTTCAGATATTGATGAGGGCTATAATGATGACGATAATGACGGTTTACCTGAGTATCTAGATACTTCAACCATAGCTTATTTACAACCTTTGCATGTTAACTCCTCAGTGAGTAGTATCGCAGAAACTGAGCCTGGCTTAACTTTACAGCTAGGAAAATATGCAATTCAACAATTTGCAGATGGTTTGCAATTATCGCAACAAGAAATCGATAATACCGGTTTGATAACTGCTGATACTTTGTCGCATGATGGCAGTTATTATGACTTCATCATTGATGATATTACCCCGTTTGGTCGCTCTGTTTATATCGTTTTACCGCTATCTGCAGCCATTGAGGAATTTGCAGTTTATCGTAAATATACTAAAGAAAACGGTTGGCAAGACTTTACCATAGACGCCAATAATGCCATTGCTTCAAGTGCAACGGTCAATGGTGTTTGTCCACCACCACAAAGTGATCTTTATGTCGATGGATTAACTATTGGTAACGTTTGTTTGCGCTTGTATATTGAAGATGGCGGCGCAAATGATAGCGACGGGATTGCCAACGGTGTAATTGATGATCCTGGCGGTATCGCTGTGGTTTCAAATGAAACAATAGCTAAAGAAACAGCACCAGAAAAATCGAGTAGTGGTAGTACTTCATATTACGTCTTATTAGTGATGAGTTTGTTTTTGCTAAGGCGTTTTTATGTAGCGCATAGCTCCTAGCTTAAGGCATATATTTTCCAAAATTTTGAAAGTTGATATAACTAAAGATCTGTAGTTGTTTATACATAAGTGCAGGTCTTTTTTATTATCTTTTGTTTTAATCTTAATATAAGATAACTGATAATTCTCAGTATTTTTAGTTGCTCGTTTATAAACAATAGCGACTATTGTTTAACAAGTAAGTTTATTATTACTTTTTAACCAGTTGAATTTAACTTGTTATATGATAAGTTATGTTTAAATAAGTAGATGTTATTAATAAGATATCTACATAATGAGCTCTTGTGTACTCTCAAGGATGGAATGATTTTGAAAGTAAGTGAACTAACTAAAATACTGGAATCATTAGAAACCCACACACCGAAAGGAAAAGGAATTTATACTCTTTCAAAGGAAACCAATATAGAGGCTCAAACACTTCGAGAATATTTTTTAAAATATACGGATTACTTTGTTCAACTACCTAACGATCTATCATATCAAATTAATCGATTTGGTAAATTTAAAGGCTCTGTTAAGAAAATGATTCAACATCACGAAAATGAGTTGGAAGCAGATAAGCATGACAATTGGTTAATATACGCTTTGTTTATCTCAGTATTTGTTACACTTCTTGCTACCCTTGGCTAAAGTCATTTAACAAACGACAAAACTAGTTAAAAAGACGCTAGCAATTTCGCGAGGGTTAGGTCTGAATTTTAAAAAATTGTCATGGAAAGTATCTAGCTTTTTATTACTTGGGCCTGAGTTTATAGCTTTAGCTATATTACTGGGTGGTATTGGCTTAGAGTTTTTTTTACTTTTAGAGGTTCGGGTAGTTGCAGTATTTGGATATTTTTTTTCAGACTTGGCTTAAACCATTAGTCACAGCTATTTATAGGTATATTCATAAGTTTGATCCTTATTTTTTTATACCAACTAAATCCGTCCTAGTTCAATGTCCAATAGTGTTTTACATGCTATTCCTGGATTTATTCTGCTTTCAATTGGTATGTTATTTGTTAAATTTAGCTCCATGTCGATATAAGTTGTAAAATGCAGCCTGATTTCTCGAAATTCACATTAGAAGAATTGTTAGATGTACAGAAAAACATTGATAAAGATTTATACCCTGAGCGTTTTAAAATAGTTAGTGATTTAATTAATACTAAAATAAATGCCCCTCAAGAAACCGAACCAAGAAAATTTAATGAAAAATCGTCTAAAACTCATAGAATATTATATGTAATAGCTTTTTCTGGTTCTTTGCAATTTATTCAATAATCAAAGGTGAATTTAATCTTAAATCTTATACTGCAACTTACGCTAATGATTCTTTAGGGGTCTTTATTTGTGTCGGAATATACTTTGCTATTGGTATATATTTGTATTTGTTGTAGCGAAAACAATGTAGAAAGCTAATAAAGAAGGATGTAGTGAATTTAAAAGTTCAGCTGTTATCCAAGATTTCTTTGACTTAAAATAAACAATTAATTAATTTCCTCTTTACCTCTTGTTAAAAAACACTCAGAATAATGCTAATAAATCCCCAAAAATAAAAGCATAAGTTATTGATTTATTAGTGTGTGAAATGCTAAGAATAACCTGTTAATCATATGGAAAATGGTTGTTAAGTTTATGAATTATAAAGAAATGAAAAGTGTATTGTTCGTCTGTATGGGCAATATTTGCCGTTCGCCTAGCGCAGAAGCAGTTTTTAGACATAAAGCGAAGTCATTAGGCTTAACTTTACATATCGACTCTGCAGGTACTGTTGGCGCACATGCCAAAGAGAAGCCCGACCATAGAGCACAAAAGGTGGGAGTAGAGCGCGGATATTCTTTTGATGGTATTAAAGCGCGTAAAGTAACTGAACAAGACTTTCAGGATTTTGACCTTATCCTTGCTATGGATAATGCTAATTTGGAGTATTTATTAAATAAAGCTCCCGAGGCACTTAAAGATAAAGTTAAACTGTTTTTAGAGTTTGCTAATAATCATGAAGAGCTTGAAGTCCCTGATCCATATTACGGTGGTGCAAATGGCTTTCGTTTTGTACTTGATTTAGTTGAAGATGCCAGTGATGGTTTATTAACTAAGTTAAACTAAACATAAACAAAGTTTATTCGTGACTATACAAAAGCTGCATACCACCTATGGTATACAGCTTTTTCACTTTCTACTGAGCGGCTACTTGATAAATAGTAACCGTGCCGCTCACTTCGTTACCTACTATTAATAAAGGTTCTCCGCTAGGGCTTTGCTCTGCGCTAACAAACTTGATGCTTTCAGGGCCCAGATCACCCGCGCTTTCGACCATGCTACAATCCATACCTTCTTCAATATCACAGGGGTTGTCTAAATCGTCATCTAACTCATAATTAATAGTAAAGTCGCGATTGTTATAGTGAGTTGCAAAAGAGACATTGAATGGGTTTGTCACATCATAGACAAAAATATCACCAGAGCGCTCTAGGCCAATAAAGCTATACATACGTCCGTTGACTTCACCCACAGCTATTGCTTCAGGCTCACCACCTTTATCATCAGAGCGGTTATCACCTTTGTTTTCTGTGTGAGTAGAGTTAAAGTTACTACCTAATATTGCAGCAGAAATTTTCTCGAAATCATCACCTGAGTCAAACACTAGGTTGACATTTTTGTCCCAGATAGAGAAAGAACGGGCTCCGTAGGCATATAAGGCTTCAAATACACCATCATTATCAGCATCGCCCAAGGCCGTGGTAACTTTCAAACGACCTAAGCCATCTTTACCACCACTGTTATCATATTGGCTTTGTAATTCAGCAGTTAACGCCATGTTTAATTCGTCAGTATCAATAATATCTTTAACTCTAACTTCTTCAGAGTAGCCGTCATAATCACGGGCATCACCCTCATTGGCAGAAAGAATGAAAGTAGCACCTTGCCACTGATAAGAAGTAATTGTGTCTGGTTGATACATACCGTACAAGCCATCAACAGTATCAAACTGAGCGATTTCATCTTTATTGGTATAATCTAGCTGGTATTGACTCCAGTCTTTAAAACCTAACGGCTTAATTTCAATTGTGTTTTTAGTTAAATCAATAATACCTATGGCGTTATTTTCTTGTAGTGACACATAGGCAACTAGACTGTCATTACTGACTGTTATGTACTCAGGCTCTAGGCTTTGGGCAAGTGTAGTGTTGGCAGGGCCTGCTAGTTTTAAACCTTTCTCGGTTAATAATGCGGTACGCTTTGCATCATCATCGTAATCTTCATCGTCAAGTAAATCACTACTAAAGGTTATATCTGAGGTGAGATTAATCATAGTTGCCAAGTCATTTGGCATTTCTTCAACAATACTAATGACTGAAATAGAGCCTTCCGGATCTACGGTATAATCACTGTTTGGCTCACCTTCATTGGCAACTAATACTTTACTGCCATCTGGCGTGAAAGTTACCATATCAGGCAAGGCGCCTACTTTAACAGCCTTTATAAACGTACCTGCGCCAGTGGTATCTAATGAATAGAAAAGAATTGCACCATCTTGAGTTTTATTTTGTGCGGCTACTGCAATAGCTAATAAATTTTCATGTATCGCAATAGAGTTAGCATCACCTAAGTCTATTTGCTCTTCAGTTAAGTCAGGTAATTTAACCGTGACTTCAGTAAGGAAGGTGAATGCTGTTGATGATAAGCTTGAATTGGTAGTAGGGTCTGCAACTTTTTCGGTTGAGATATTTGTCAAATCAATGACTTCAATTTGGTTCAAAGCACCATTGACAGCAAAGGCTGCATTTGATGCTTGATGAAACTGTACAATTTCAGCAGCACTTTTGCCATATAGGCTTGAGTCACCAGCAGTAAATCGACCGACAACCTCTAAGCTAATATCTTGTCGTGCATCTTGTCCAGCTTCGCCTTGTGCGCCATTAACACCATTTACACCATCAGTGCCATTTACACCATCATCACCATCAAATTGGCAGGCAGATAGCACAGTAACAATAGATAAAGCTAGCGCTGTTTTTCTAAATAACATGATTATTCCTTTGATTTATTGAGTATTATTTTTTTGTTGTTATTACAAACGTTCTCATCATAGGGAAACTTAATGACTAATTTATTGCACGAATGTGAAAGATAAATGAAACAAGAAAATCAGTTGAAAGGAATAGCAGGGAAGTTTTACCAAACAGATCAATTAATGAATCCACTTGGTATTACCTACTGGAAATGCTTATTGGAGGTTATTCGTAATTTTGGGGAGGCTAGTGAAAAATGCTCTTGGTATTATAATAACTGGAGGTAAGTAAACTGAGGAGATAATGAAGGTAGCAGCAGACTCTACCTTCATCTAACGTTTTTTAGTGCCTTTCTTTTACTGCATTGGCTAATAAGGTAAGAATATCTTCACTAACGGTTAAATCAACACAGGCATCGGTAATACTTTGGCCGTAAACCAGTGGCGTATCAGGCTTTACTGATTGGTTACCCGCTTCAATAAAGCTTTCAATCATGACACCAAAGATACTTTGCTCACCATTGCTAACTTGCTCTGCGATTGATTGGGCAACGTCAATTTGTTTAGTGTGATCTTTATAGCTATTGCCATGACTGCAATCAATCATAATACTTTGTTGTAAATCCGCTTTTTCTAATTGCTGACAGGTATCTTGAATATCTTCTTTATGATAATTTGGCATTTTACCACCACGTAAAATCACATGAGAAAATGGATTGCCGTGGGTACGATAAATACACATTTGACCACTTTTATCGGGAGAGTATAGTACGTGAGGAACACTAGAGGCTTTAATTGCATCTAAGGCAATTTTAACGTTGCCATCTGTACCGTTTTTAAAGCCTACAGGGCAAGAAAGAGCAGAAGCGAGTTCTCTGTGAACTTGACTCTCAGTTGTACGTGCACCAATGGCGCCCCAACTGATTAAATCAGAAATATACTGACCGGTAACCATATCTAAAAATTCTGTGCCAGCGGCTAAGCCCATTTCATTAATATCGACTAACAATTGACGAGCTAAGTTTAAACCTTTGGCCACATGAAAAGATTTATCTAGATCAGGATCACTAATAAGGCCTTTCCAGCCAACTGTCGTACGCGGTTTTTCAAAATATACACGCATAACAATAAGTAATTCGTTGCTGTACTTATCTTTAAGTTTCTTTAAACGCTTAGCATAATCAATTGCGGCTTCTGTATCATGTATCGAGCAAGGACCAATCACCACAAGTAATCGTTTATCTTTACCACTAATTATCGCTTCAACTTCTTGTCGACTTTGCATAATAAAATCAGCAGTATCTTGCGTTAGTGGGATTTGCTCAGCTAATTGAGCTGGAGACACTAAGTTTTCAATTAAACTTGTGCGTAATTCATCAGTTTTTATAGTCATGAAATAGAAATACTTTAAATAAGGCGCGTAAACATGTGGAAATAATAGCGCACATAAACGAAATTATGGCGTAACATAGCTAAATTAACCGCCAATGTGAACCATTTTAATGATAAAAACTAACAATATTGCTTAAGTGTATTTGATATTAGTATTTATAACGCTGTAACCCTGTTTCTGAGAGTATTTTTGCCGTGATCTCTTCTACCGAAAACTTTGTGGTGTTGATGAAAGGGATTCGCTCTTTCTTATAAAGTTTTTCTACTTCTCTTACTTCCATTCGACACTGCCTTGCAGAAGCATACTTAGAGTTAGACATTCGACCTTCTCGAATATCTATCAAACGTTGGGCGTCGATAGTTAAACCAAAAAGCTTTTTCTTATGCGGCTTAAGGAACTCGGGCAATTTAAGCTCTTCCATGTCATCGTCAGTAAATGGGTAATTCGCTGCTTTTATGCCATATTGCAGTGCTAAATATAAAGAGCTGGGGGTTTTTCCAGAACGAGAAACACCAACCAGAATAACATCGGCATCCTCATAGTTGGTAACATTTGAGCCATCATCATTTGCAAGCGCATAATTGACCGCATCAATACGATAATCATAACTATTTTCATGGATGCTATGGGTACGGTGAGCTGTGGGCTTAGCCTTCATATTAAGCTGTGTTTCTAGCGGTGCCACAAAGTGCTCTAAGAAGTTATAAATAATGCCATCGCAACTATCGATAATTTCTCTGATTTCATTATTAACAAAGGTATGAAAAACTAGTGCTGGTTCATCGGAGCGCGCACATACTTTATTTATTTTTTCTTTTGCTTCAAGCGCTTTCTCTTTGGTCTCTACAAAGGAAATAGTTTCATGCTCAAATTCTGTCGGGAACAGTGATAATAGTGCATGACCAAAAACCTCAGACGTGATTGCAGTACCATCAGAAATATAAAATGCTGTGCGCATAAAAATCCTTATGAAAAAGTTTTGATAATAAAAATGAAAACTTCTAAGTTAAATTACATTTTAACTTTTAGTTTCAATAGTTGGCAGTGTAGAATGAATTAAGCTACAAATAAAGTAAGCAAATTATTCTTTTAATTTAAATATTTACCCTTTTATTGACTCTAATGGAGAATTGTTGTGCAAGATAACGTACTTTGGTATGAAAACTTGGGAATGAGTGATGTAGATCGTGTTGGCGGAAAAAATGCGTCACTTGGAGAGATGATTTCAAACTTAGCAAATGTTGGTGTGCAAGTACCAACAGGTTTTGCTACGACCTCTTTTGCTTTTAACGAATTCCTAGAGCAAAGTGGCATTAATGAAAAAATATATCAATTACTTGATACTTTAGATGTAGATGATGTTAATGAATTAGCAAAATGTGGTTCAACCATACGTCAGTGGATTATTGATACGCCTTTTCTACCGCAAATGCAGCTTGATATAGAGCAAGCATATAACAAGTTAGCTGGTGAATTCACTCAAGATGCTTCGTTTGCAGTACGCTCCTCTGCTACCGCGGAAGATATGCCTGATGCATCTTTTGCCGGTCAACAAGAAACCTTTTTAAATGTTCGTGGTTTAGATGCTGTCATGGTAGCCATTAAACATGTTTTCGCTTCCCTATTTAATGATCGCGCTATCTCATATCGTGTTCATCAAGGTTATGATCATCGTGGCGTTGCATTATCTGCAGGTATTCAACGTATGGTGCGTAGTGATATATCTGCTTCTGGTGTTATGTTTTCAATTGATACGGAATCAGGATTTGAAGATGTAGTTTTTATCACTTCAAGTTTCGGTTTAGGTGAAATGGTAGTACAGGGGGCTGTAAACCCTGATGAATTTTACGTACATAAACCGACATTAGCTAAAAATAAACCTGCAGTTGTGCGCCGTAATATTGGCAGCAAAGCGATTAAAATGGTTTATACCCAGTCGCAAGAGCACAATAAGCAAGTTGAAATTGTTGATATTGATGAGCAAGACTCAAATCGCTTTTCTCTTACCGATGACGAAGTACAAGAGTTAGCTAAACAAGCCGTAATTATTGAAAAACATTATGGCCGCCCCATGGATATTGAATGGGCCAAAGATGGTTTAGATAACAAGCTTTATATTGTGCAAGCACGCCCTGAAACCGTTAAGAGTCGTGAAAATGCCAATGTAATGGAGCAATTCCAATTACAAGCAACCGCAGGTGTTGTGTGTGAAGGACGCTCTATTGGTCATAAGATTGGTAGTGGTGAAGCTAAGGTTTTAGCATCACTTGAAGAAATGGATAAAATCTTACCTGGTGATGTACTTGTTACTGATATGACTGATCCCGACTGGGAGCCTATCATGAAACGCGCATCGGCAATTGTTACAAACCGTGGTGGCAGAACTTGTCATGCCGCTATTATCGCGCGTGAAATGGGCATACCTGCTGTTGTAGGTTGTGGTAATGCAACCTCACTTATCAAAACGGGTGATGAAGTTACCGTTTCTTGTGCAGAAGGGGATACGGGTTTTATTTATCAAGGTAAGCTCGACTATACAGTGACTACCTCAGAAATAGATGATATGCCTGAGTTACCACTAAAAATAATGATGAATGTTGGTAATCCTGACAGAGCTTTTGCTTTTGCAAAATTACCCCATGCAGGTATTGGCTTAGCGCGATTAGAATTTATCATAAATAAAATGATTGGAATTCATCCCAAAGCGTTATTGAACTTTGATAAGCAGTCGGCTGACTTGCAAGACGAAATCAATGACATTATTGCTGGTTATGAAAGCCCTGTTGAGTTTTATATTGCTAAATTGACGGAAGGAATTTCAACACTCGCTGCTGCTTATTCTCCAGAAAAAGTTATTGTGCGTATGTCTGATTTTAAATCTAATGAATATGCGAACTTGGTTGGTGGAGATGAATACGAGCCTGATGAAGAAAATCCTATGATTGGCTATCGTGGCGCAGCGCGTTATATTTCTAAAGATTTTAGAGACTGTTTTGCATTAGAGTGTGAAGCCATTAAACGCGTAAGAAATGATATGGGCTTAACCAATGTAGAGGTTATGATCCCGTTTGTACGTACCTTGGAAGAAGCTGCAGCTGTTATCGATATTTTAGCAGAGCACGGTTTAAAGCGTGGTGAGAATGGTTTACGTATTATTATGATGTGTGAATTACCTTCAAACGCTTTACTTGCCGATCAATTTCTTGATTACTTTGATGGTTTTTCTATTGGCTCAAACGATTTAACGCAATTAACATTGGGTTTAGATAGAGACTCAGGCTTAATTGCTCATTTATTTGATGAGCGAAATCCTGCAATTAAAGCACTATTATCAATGGCAATATCTGCGTGTAAAAAACGAGGTAAATATGTCGGGATTTGTGGTCAAGGTCCATCAGATCATGAAGATTTCGCTGCTTGGTTAGTAGAGCAGGGGATTGATAGTGTTTCTCTTAATCCAGATACGGTATTACCGACTTGGTTATATTTAGCAAAAACTTTGTCTGAGTAAACGATATTATCAGTGGGAGTCTTGATGGCTCCCACTGGTATTAACTTTTCATCTAATGAATATAAGTTCTTATTTTAGAGACCAATTTGAGCAAAACTTGCCTGACATTGATTGGCTAAATCTAAAGGAGATAAACCAATCTCTAAACCTCGTCGCCCACCACTAATATAAATTTTTTCACATTCCTCTGCACTACTATCTATAAGTGTCTTTAATGACTTTTTCTGGCCCAAGGGGCTAATCCCACCAAGAATGTAGCCAGTAGTGGATTCTACTCTTTTAGCATCAGCCATTTTGATCTTTTTAACTTTCAGGATTTTAGCGATGGCTTTAAGATTCAATTTGCTTTCAACGGGAATGACGGCAACCGCCAATTGCTCTGTATCAGAGCAAACCACTAACGTTTTAAAAACAAGTTTGGCATCTAATGCTAGTTTCTCCACAGCCTCAAGGCCAAATGATTTGGCATTAGTATCATGCTCATATTGAAGTAATTCGAACGGTAATTGCTTTCGTTCAAGTTGCTTTATTGCAGGTGTCATGTTTAAGTCCCTATGAATTATAATCTTTAATGGTTTATTTATCCTAATCAGGTAGAATTATCAATCTACTCTTAATATCTCTTTGTCTTTTATGCGTATTATCCACACCTCAGATTGGCACCTAGGTCAATATTTCTATGGCAAAAGTCGTGCTAATGAACATCAGCAGTTTCTACAATGGTTACTTGAACAAGCAACTACACAAGCTGTTGATGCCATCATAGTTGCTGGAGATATTTTTGATACTGCTACGCCGCCAAGTTATGCGCGGCAAATGTACTTTAATTTTATCAGTGACTTACAATCAATTAATTGCCAATTAATTGTGTTAGCAGGTAATCATGACTCTGTGAGTATGTTGAGTGAATCCAAAGAGTTACTCAACGCCATGTCGACACGGGTTATTGCCAATGTTACTGATATTAGTGACAGTGAACATTTAGCCGAGCAAGTATTTACCATTACCAATACGCAAGGTATACCGCAGGCTGTTCTATGCGCAGTACCGTTTATTCGCCCGCGTGATGTCATTAAAAGCCAAGCAGGGCAATCTTCTAAAGATAAAAGTAAAAGCTTACAACAGGCTATAGTCACCCATTACCAAAAGTTATATGAACATGCACAACAATTGGCAAGCGAGCAAGGCACTGACAATAACAAATTACCGATTATTGCTACTGGCCATTTAACCGCACTGGGTGTTACCACCTCAGATTCAGTCAGAGATATCTATATTGGTACCTTAGAAGCGTTACCAAGTAATGCCTTTCCACCTGCAGACTATATTGCCCTAGGTCATATCCATCGAGCTCAAAAAGTCGGTAAAACTGAGCATATTCGCTATTGTGGCTCACCCATACCGCTAAGTTTTGATGAAGCGAAGCAAAATAAACGTGTATTGATGGTCGATTTTGAACAAGATAAGTTAACTGAAGTTAATGATTTAGCTGTGCCATGTTTTCAACCATTAGCGATGGTTAAAACCTCGATAGAAGCTTTGAAAGAAGCTATTGAAGTATTGATAAACGACAGTAACGATCTTGAAGAAGGTATAAAAATTTGGCTTGATATTGAGTTATCAAACTCGGGTGTATTAAGTGATTTACAGCCAAGGATCATGACCATAGTCGATGAGTTTCCGGTAGAGGTTTTACTGGTACGTAGAGCAAAGCAAGTAAGAAAACGTCTATTGTCAGAGCATAAAGCTGCTCAAAGTACGTTAAATGAAATAACGTTAGAGGATGTATTTACTGCTCGTTTAAATCATGAGCCAAGTCTTAATGATGAAAGCGAAGATAATGATGCCAGAGCGAAGATACAAGCTAGGCGCACACAATTACATACCTTATTTAAACAAGCTGTTGAGGGTGTTTCTAAAGGCGAAGCTTTGGTGAAAGAAGAAGCATTAACTAAAGCTTCAGAAAATCAGGCTATGGCCACTAAAGAGAAGGAGAGCAATGAATGAAAATATTGCGACTTCGCTTTGAAAATGTTAATGCTTTGAAAAATGCTTGGCAATTAGACTTTACTCAAGCGCCATTTGATAGCAATGGCCTTTTTGCTATTACTGGTGCGACTGGCGCCGGTAAAACCACTATTTTAGATGCGATCTGTTTAGCCTTGTATCATGAAACGCCAAGAATGAAGGTTTCAGCGAGCCATAATCAATTAATGACGCGATTTACAGCTCATTGCATGGCAGAGGTTGAATTTGAAGTAAAAGGACAAGGATATCGTGCTTTTTGGAGTCAAAAACGTGCTCGCAATAAAGTTGATGGCAACTTACTTGCGCCAATGGCGCAATTATCTTTACTTAATGGCGAAATCATTGCCGAAAAAATCAAAGAGGTAAAAGATAAAATAGCTGAGATAACAGGCTTAAACTTTTCACGTTTTAGAAAGTCGATGATGTTATCGCAAGGTGAATTTGCGGCTTTTCTAAAAGCACAGCCTAATGACAGAGCGCAATTATTAGAGCAGTTAACAGGGACACAAATTTATGGTGATATATCAAAACAGGTTTTTGATAATCACAAACAAGCAGAAAGCGCTTTAAAAACTCTACAAGCTAGGGCACAAGACGTTAGTTTACTTAGTGAACAAGCATTAAATGAACTTTGTGATGAGCAGTTAGCCTTGGTTGAGCAAGATAAGCGAATTTCTCAAGTACAAACATGTTATCTAGCCCTTAAAGAGCTGCAATTAACTCAGCAAGACTATCAAAAGTTAGTGTGTCAGTTAAGTGAACTTGAAACTCAAGGGGAGCAGATTAAAAAGCAAGTAACTGATGGGCAATCGTTAATCGATATTTGTTTAGTTGAGCAAGAAAAGCTTCATGCCAAACACAAAATCATTGAAGATAAATTAATTAATGACATTCTTCCGCTAGAGAATGAGTTAACCACGTTAAATACTCAGCTTGAACAAGTGACTAAACAACTGAACAATCAGCAAGAGTTAAGCCTAACGTCAGAAACAAAATATAAGCAAGCTAGCGCCGAGCATATAACAGTAAACGCTGAATTATCAAAGCTACAAGTATATCTTGCTGAGAATAAGGTACTAGCACAAGTTAAAGAAAAACTGCCGCTATGGCAAAGTCAGCAACATCAACTAACACAAATGGTTGCTAATCTTGATGAGCAAGAGCAGAAACTTAAGCGCAGTCAACAAAGTCAAAAACAGCTAGATACGCAGCAGCAAGCGCAACAAAAGCTATTAACTCAACATCACCAGCAACAGCAAAATTTATTGACACAAGTAAACGCTTTCGATGGTAAATATCAGCAATTACTTATTGATAATGAGCCTTTATTGACGAGTGCTGAGCTGTCGTATGACAACCTATCGATGGAAACATTGAATGCCAAGTTGAGTCATGGTCAACAGCTTCAGCATAAATACGCACAAGCATTACAGCTTTCGAAACGTTTTATGACTTTATCTCAAGAGCAAGTAAAGCTTAATGAAGATAAAAACGCTCTTGAACCCAGTATCGCCACAGCGAATAGTCAACTTATTGAGTTACGAAAGCAATTTTCCACGGTAAAACAACAGCAAATTGATGTAGAAACCTTAATTAGCCAACAGCAAACAATAATGGCGTTAAGTGAGCATAGAAACAAATTACAAGCACATGAGCCATGCCCCTTATGCGGCTCACATGAACACCCTGCAATAAGCGAATATCAAGCCATTAGTCTTGATGAACATCAAAGCCGACTGCAGCAAATTCGCAGTGAATTATCATTGCTTGAAGAACAGGGGAAAGAGTTAAAGTTAAAAGAAAAAGAGTTAATTTGGAAACTAAATGCCAATGCAGAAATACTACAGAAAAATAGCGAAGAGCAAATACAGCTATCGCACAGTTTTAGCGCACTGTCACTTAGCTCGCCTATTGCTTCAGCATCACCACTAACTATTGATCATTTTACTACTCTTGAGCAAACGGCTTTGCAGCATGATGAGCACTTAAAGCAGTTGATGTTATTTAATGACGCGTTCAATCAACATCAGCAAGCGGTAAATCATATTAAAGAGCAGTTAAATGACAGTAGTAAACGTTTAGAGCAAGATCAATATCAAACGCGATTAATTGAAGAGCAGATTAACCATGCGCAGCAAAATCATATTCAACAATCTACTGTTATTACCCAATTACACACGGACTTAAAAGGCTTAAATGAACAGCTTTCTTTAGACACAGAAACGCTGCAACTCAATCAATTTGGTATCGATTTAAACAGTGATGATTGGCTACAGTCACTGCAGCAACATGTCGTTGATTTTGAGCAAAAATTAGCAGCGCATCAAGCACTATCAACACAAGCTAATGAGCTTGAGCAAGTATGTTTGTTAAGTCAGTCTCAGCTCACTCATGCTAATGAGAAATTAACAGCTCTTATACAGCAAAGTGATCAACTTAAAAAGCAAGTAGAAAGCAATTTAGGGTTACGTGTAACTGGTTTTGTTGAGCTGGGTTATCATGATAATGAGTCTCAATCTTCTGTTTTTATTAGGGAAAGTTTAAGTAGTGAATCTAGTGAAGCGAAAAATCACTTACAAGCACTGCAAACTAAGCAACAAGGTGTCGAAGGTAAGCTGCAGCAGCTTTTAGGGCAAGAAAAGAGCTTTAATTTGCAGATTAAAGACGTTGAAGTCAAGCTAAATACGGCTGATAAGACTCTGACTGTGGCAATAGAAAAGTCGCATGAATTACATTGTCATCAACTGAATATAGAAGGGGTGAATACCCAGTTTACTTTAGCTGATTTACAAAATATCCCTTTAGAAAATACCGTGAATTTTTTGCTAAGTATTGATGAATATTTGAAACAACAGCAAATCAAATTAGGGCAAGTACAACAAGCGATTAATCATGATCAGCAAAATAAAAGTAAGCAGCAAACATTATTGACTCAAATAGCCAGTGATCAAGTTGCATTAGATGATCTTGCTTACCTTAATAGTTTAGTTGGCTCTGCTGATGGCGCTAAATTTAGGAAATTTGCTCAAGGCTTAACACTGAACCATTTAGTCTATTTAGCCAACGAGCAGCTCAATAAAATTGATGGCCGCTATCAATTACAATGTAAGCAAAGTGAAACCTTAAGTTTAGAAGTTCTCGATACTTGGCAAGGTGACACAGTGCGTGATATTGAAACACTCTCTGGTGGCGAAAGCTTCTTAGTAAGCCTTGCCTTAGCATTAGCGCTGTCAGATTTGGTGAGTAGCAAAACTAGTATTGACTCTCTTTTTCTTGATGAAGGTTTTGGTACGCTCGATAATGACACCTTGGAAATAGCCTTAGACGCGCTCGATAACCTGAATGCTAGTGGCAAGATGATAGGTATTATCAGCCATGTTGAAGCATTAAAAGAGCGTATAGCAGTACAAATTAAAGTTGAAAAACAAAGTGGGTTAGGGGTTAGCTGTTTAGACCCAAGATTTAAGTTTGTGGCAGTGAATACTTAGCAGTCACCATTTTCAAAACGATGTAAGAAGGAATTACAGTGGAAATTTGGATTTATTTCACTTTGCTTGCCGCAACTATGCAAGCTGTACGAACCGCTGGACAAAAACAGCTATCAGGTAAATTAAATTCGATGGCGACAACCGCTGTACGTTATGTTTATGCTTTGCCATTTGCCTGGGTATATCTATGGTGGATGTTAGAGGTTAGAGATGTTTCTGTACCCGTACTTAATAATGATTTTTTATCGTATGCGTTAATTGCTTGTATTACGCAAATTATCGGAACTGCTTGTTTAGTAGCGGCTTTTCGTTTCAAAAATTTTGCAGTCGCCACAAGTTTAGCCAAAACAGAAGCTATTCAAGTGGCTATAGTTGGCGCATTACTCTTTTCTGCCTCACTCAGTATTCTAGGCTGGGTAAGTGTTTTGATTGGTGTTATCGGCGTGTTTTTCGTTTCCAAAGTTAAATTTAGCATCAAAGAAATGTTAGCAGGCTCAGATGCGATGACGGGCTTAGCTTATGGTTTAGGCTCAGGTTTAGGGTTGGCTATTACCACGTTACTTATTCGTGAATCGAGTTTAGCCCTTAATACGGATTTACTAGTCAGTGCAGCGGTGACACTAGTGTTTATGATCACTGTACAATCCTTTATTTCTGTATTCTATGTTTATGTGCAAGATAAAACACAACTGAGGCTGATGCTCAAGCATTGGCGATTATGTTTGTTTGTGGGTATTACCAGTGTGATCGGTTCAATAGGGTGGTTTACAGGAGCCAGTTTACAAACAGCAGCCTATGTTAAAGCATTAGGACAGGTGGAGTTTTTTATCACCTTGGCACTGACCTATCGACTATTTAAAGAAAAAATCACCCCTATTGAATATGTTGGTATGTTTTTAATTGTCTTAAGCGTAGTTATTTTGCTGTTATGGGCATAAAACACCATAAATTAATGGTAAACTGCGCCCATAAACTGAAATAGCATTAACGTTACTTTAAAGAGAATAAAATGAAAATTGCAGATAAAACCGTTGTTCAATTCCATTACGTATTAAAAAATGAAGCAGGTGAAGAGCTTGAGTCATCACAGGGTAATGATCCGCTTGCTTATTTACATGGCGCTAATAACACCTTAGTGGGCTTAGAAAAAGCATTAACAGATAAAGAAGCTGGTGATGAATTCAGCGTTACTTTACAACCAGAAGAAGCTTACGGTGAACGTCAAGAAGACATGGTGCAACGTGTTCCGGTTAAACATCTACAAGGCCTACCAAGTAAAAATGCTAAATGGAAAGCAGGCATGATAGGTGTTGTGCATACTGAACAAGGTCAGCGCCAAGTAACCGTAGTAAAAGCGGGTAAATTTATGGTTACTGTTGATATTAATCCACCTCTAGCAGGACAAGTGCTGACGTTTGATATTAATGTCGTTGATGTACGTGCAGCAACAGATGAAGAAGTTGAGCATGGGCACGCACATGGTGTTGGTGGACATCAGCACTAGTATAATATTCGTTACATGCTGCGGAACGTGTTTATCAAGTAGCGTATGCATATACATTGACGAAAAAAATATAGCTGTTAAGGTGTTGGCAGCTATATTTCTTACTACTTAAATTAGTTAATTAATTTAATTAACTTAAGTAAAACAACGAGCAACATCAAATGACTATAAAAACAATACCAGTAATTAATACCTTAAAACATTCCTTGTTAACACTCTCTCTTCTTTCTTCTTTTAATTTGTTCGCACAAACTCAAGTCATCCATGCCGGTACTTTATTGCAAGTTGCGGGTGATAAACCTGTAGCGAAACAAACGCTAGTGATCACTGACGGTAAAATAGTCAGTATCAAAAAGGGCTTTGTTGAGCCTAGCTCAATTGATAAAGATGCCAAGCTTATTGATCTATCCTCAAGTTTTGTCATGGCAGGCTTAATGGACATGCACGTACATCTGCAAGGCGAACTAGGGCCAAAAAATGATAGCCAATCATTACGAATGTCTGATGCCGATGTACTAATGAATAGTACTTATAATGCCAATAAAACTTTGATGGCTGGCTTTACTACCGTAAGAGATTTAGGGGCAAGTGCTGAGCAAATATTTGCTTTGCGTGATGGCATCGCTAAAGGTTGGGTAGATGGCCCTCGCATTATTGCGGCGGGTAATACTGTTTCAGTAACCGGTGGTCATGGTGATGTTGATGGTTTAAGTCCTGATATTCTAGAAATGCGAACCAGCAAAGTCATTTGTGATGGTCCTTATGATTGTCGTCGCGCAACCAGAGAAGCAATTAAGTATGGTGCTGATGTCATTAAAATCACTAGCACAGGTGGAGTACTCTCAGATACAAACACAGGAACAGGCCAGCAAATGGCTGATGATGAGTTAAAAGAAGTGGTTGATGCTGCCCATGCTTTAGGGCGAAAAGTGACCAGTCATGCTCACGCTGCTGATGGTATAAATGCTGCGTTAAGGGCAGGGGTAGACAGTATTGAACACGGTAGTTACGCCAATAAAGAAAGCATTAAACTCTTTAAAAAATCGGGTGCCTATTTAGTACCTACGTTAATGGCAGGTGATACCGTAGTAAACCTCGCTAAAACCACCAACTTTATGTCCGAAGCAATAAAAAAGAAAGCTATACGGGTTGGTGCTGATATGACAGCTAACTTCAAAAACTCTTACCGCTCAGGTGTTAACATTGCTTATGGAACCGATAGCGGCGTATCACCTCATGGGAATAATGGTAAAGAAGGTGTATTGATGGCACAAGCAGGCATGGCTAACGCTGATATATTAAAATCCGCCACGGTTAATGCTGCAGATTTAATTAACATGAGTGATAGCTTAGGTACGCTTGAGCAAGGTAAAATTGCTGATATTATTGCGTTTGATGGCAATCCTTTAAATCGAATAGAAGAGTTGTTAGATGTTGATTTTGTAATGAAATCAGGGAAAGTGGTAAAAAATAATTAAACTATGAGTCATATGGGCATCGACTTTATAATCATCGGTGCCCAATTTTAGTTACTTTCTAATTCAAATGCATTGATAAAAAGGGCATGACTTTTTCGTAGAATGATTTTACTTGATGTGTCTTCGTAAAACCGTGTCCCACACCATTCATTACTACAGAGCTATGTTGAATATTTCCTAATTCCAGCATTTTTTTCATTCGCCACATATGCTCAATTACAACCCTTTCGTCATTAATTCCATGAATCATAAGTAAGGGCGTTTGTACTTTTTTGTATTGATATACGGGGGAATACTTCATCAGTGTGTCAGCTTCTTTTTGAGGATCTCCGACAATCTCTTTTAAGGATGCAGTTAAATAGTCATCATTTCTTATCGAAGTTTTGTTAAATAATAATGGTAAATCAGTAACACCAGCAAATGATACTGCACAAAGGTAAGTTTTAGGGGAGCGAATAATGCTCATTATTGCTGAGTAACCACCATAACTTGAACCAAAAATACATATTTTATCTTTATTTAATTTGGGGTATTTCTGTAATGCATCAAAAAGAGCTGCCTCTATGTCATCTTCAATACCACGGCCCCATTGTTTCATGCCTTCATACTTAAAGTTTTTTCCGTATCCACCTGAGCCTCTGTAATTCACCTTTAATACAGCAAAATTATTTTTGACAAGCCATTGTGTATGCCCAGAAAAGTAACCGTTATCTCTTATACCAATAGGGCCTCCATGTGGCATAACTATTAAAGGTATGAGTTTTGATTGATTCTTAGGTATTGTAATAAAAGACTCTACATAGAAATCATTTTCACTTTCTGTTGTATATGTATTGGTTTCTACTAATTTTTCACCTTTGAGCCATGGGTAAAGAGAGCCAATTGGTTCACACGTCTTCTCTTCGATATTACAATAAGACAGTTTACCTGGCTGTGTTGGGGACGTTTCTAAAACTAATTGGTGTTCTCTGTTACTAGAGAAATCGATTATATGAAGATTTTGTTGATTAAATTTTTCTTGTAGCAGGTTGAAATCAGCTTGAGCACTTTTATCAAGATAGTTATATGTATACCTCCCTTGTTCTAAATAACTAACCGCTAGAGGTAAAGTTCCTTTAGCATTCATAATTATTGAAGAAACATCCACTCCCGATTTTTTGAATATTACTTTTTTTACTTTAGCGGTTTTTAGGTCGAAGATAACGGCATTGTTTGTGTCTGAAGATTTGTTAGTAATAGCCCATAACTTCTGGCTATCTTTACTTATGCCATATGGTACAAAGTTAGTGTCTTTTTCTCCTTCCCACACTTTTGTGAACCGTTTTCTATCCCCCTCTCGTGTCCATAAAGATGGTCTGTCATCTTCATAACTGATACCAACACGTAATTTGTTTTGACTATCCGTTAACCAGTATACAATTTCTTTACTGTTATAATTAATTCTGTGCCGTTTACCAAACTTGTTTTTTTTATATTTAAATAAATCTATATTATAAACATCAGTATAAGTATGGTTATCTTCCCACCTATACTTTGCAAATATTACTTTATCACTTTGATGAGGAACAGTATCAACGACATAACCGTGTACATTAATTTCGGCTATTTGTTTAGCCACAAACATATTCTTTTGACTATCGAAATCAATTCTAATATTTCTTAATTTCTTCTTACCATCAGTCTTTCTTGATAAATGGACTATGAGTACATTATTACCAGACCAAGAGAATTTTTGTATGTTTTGGCTATTGTTTATAAAATCTAATTTTTTGAACTCAACTTGACTATTTCCAATCATAATAGTATTGAATTTATCATAAACAATCATATCCCCTTGAGGGCTGATACTAGAGCTTGATATGCTTGTCTCTCGAAAGTAATCCTCAACAGTAGCTGACGCTAAAGAGTATTTTATGGATACAAGAATATAAAAAGTAGTTAATATAAATATATTAATATGTTTATTCACTGTCACTTCCCTCGATCTTTAATTTTTCATTTCTATAGAAATTGAGGAAAGGATCATATAAAGCTAAAGAGTTAACCCAAGGGTATTGTTCTATCAACACAGGGTAGTGCTTTTCTAACTGTTCTAACACTATTGAACTTCTATCTTCTATTTCTCCATATCCATTACCATTAATAACTTTTGAAATGAATTCACCTGTGATATTTATTTTCCCTGAAAGGACTTTAAAGGTTAAGTTATTATCACTGAAATCATAGTATTCATACTGACTACGACCATTGTAACTATTTGAATTCCATTTTATTTTATCCCAGTAGTAATCACCTTCAGGTAATTTGACTACTTTAATATAATAACTAGTGGCTATTGGACCAATTACTATATTTTTACCAAATAACGCCTCACTTTTTAAGTGATACTCTGTAGCATTATTTTTATAATTTGCTCGTACTACTATAACTGCCAAGCCTTCATTTCTTTCTAAGTTATCTAGTTCACTCCGCTCTTCAATCTTTTGATATAGTACTGTTAATTTACTTTCAAATTTTTCTATATGTTCGAAAATTAAACTTTTAAAATTAGATCTGTCCTCACATAAATGCTTAGTATCTTCATTTTTAGGGACGCTGATAATTGTTTGAGGGAAAAATTCTGTATATTCTTTTATAAAGTAGTCTTCTCTATATAGTTTTTTATATCTACTTGAAAAAGTT
Source organism: Colwellia sp. KS18-150 (assembly GCF_057551365.1). Lineage (NCBI taxonomy): Bacteria > Pseudomonadati > Pseudomonadota > Gammaproteobacteria > Alteromonadales > Colwelliaceae > Colwellia > Colwellia sp. KS18-150. The sequence continues at coordinate 180,082 of NZ_BAAJMC010000004.1, forward strand.
TTGAATGTTGAAGCAGATTGATTACCATGAATTCCAATATAATTTTTCTCCACTTTCGCAAGTTTTGTAAAATATTCTTTTGATATCTGAGTAGCATCCCTCTTAAAGTCATCAGATAGGGCTGTGGCAAACTCATGACAGTCTAAGGCGTATATACTATTGGTTATACTCGTCAGAAGAATAAATAGAATCACTCTGAAATTTTTATTTAACTGAAAAAGCACATGCATAGCCAGACATCCTTGCAGAAATATATTTACCTAAAACCTTTTAAATATTATAGGTATAAGGTAAGTGACATTTCTATAGTTTAGCTATTGTTAGTTGTGTTAATTTTGTAAAAAATCAGATGGAATACGATACTTTACTGAGGATTTCAACTAATCATCGATTGACTTTAGCACCATTAAAAACTCAGATATTTTAATTATTTAAATCTTTATGTTGATCGATTTATTCGAGTAGATAGGTGATATAAGATTGTTTTTTTACACTTCTATCCATGTAAATCAATCTCAATATCCGTAATGGGTTGAGCGCAACAAGTGAGTATTTCGCCATCGCCGACAAAAGCTAGTGGCTCAACAGCGTATTTAATCTCACCTTTAACGAGCTTACAGCGACAAGCGCCACAAAATCCATCCCGACAATGGAAGTGACTTTCGATACCTTTTCTTTCTAAGGTATCGAGTATATTTCTATCTTCTTGTTCGAGGAAGACAATTTCTTGCTCCTCGACCATTATTTTTTGCGACATTACAGATCGAAGTCATCAAAATCATCAGCTTCTACACTAGAGTCAACTTGTCCAACTAGGTAGCTAGATATTTCAGTTTCTTGTGGTGCTACTTGGACATTATCACTTACTAAATAAGCATTCATCCAAGGTAGTGGATTACTTTTTATATCAAATGGTGCGTCGAAACCAATCGCAGCCAAACGTTGATTTGATATGTATTCAATATATTGATTGAGAATTTGGGCGTTCAAACCAATCATTGAACCATCTTTAAATAAATACTCAGCCCATTCTTTTTCTTGATCAACTACATCTAAAAAGATTTGTAGGCCAGCATCACGCATGTCTTCACTAACTACTTTCATTTCTGGATCGTCTTTACCACTCATCCAGTTATTAAGAATGTGTTGAGTACCTGTTAAATGAAGTGCTTCATCACGAGCAATCAGTTTGATTATTTTGGCATTACCTTCTAATAACTCACGTTCAGCAAAGGCAAAAGAGCAAGCAAAACTAACATAGAATCGAATGGCTTCAAGGGCATTTACAGAGCATACGGCTAGAAATAAACGCTCTTTTAATTTACGGGTACTTACTTCATAGCTAGTACCTTCAACATCATAGGTGCCTTCACCTTGAGATTGCATTAATTGTGTCGTTAAAATAACGTCATCAAAATATTTAGCAATGCTAGTCGCACGCTTTAATATTGCAGGGTTGACGATAATATCGTCGAATACTTCACCAGGCTCGGTAAATAAATTACGTAATATATGCGTATACGAACGAGAGTGAATCGTTTCACTAAATGCCCAAGTTTCTACCCACGTTTCAACTTCTGGAAGCGAAACTAACGGTAATAATACCGCATTAACTGAACGCGCAGCCATAGAGTCAAGTAGCGTTTGATACTTCAAGTTAGAAATGAAAATATGTCTTTCAGAGTGCGTTAAACTTTGCCAATCCGCTCTATCTTTAGAAACATCAACTTCTTCAGGTCGCCAGAAGAAGGATAATTGCTTTTCAATGAGTTTTTCAAAAGCAGTATATCTTTGTTGATCATATCGAGAAACATTAACACTATTACCTAAAAACATAGGCTCTAATAAAGCGTTGTTGGGCGTTTGGTTAAACGTGGTATACGTCATTAGTTGTCATTCCTTAGTATGTCACTCATGTGCAGTGACAATGAGCCTAGGTTTATGACTAGGCTCTATAGTTGTTATACGTTTATTATTGTTTTATTTGCTACAGTAAATAACGATATGAAGGTTATATTTTACATGCGCCGCCAGCACAGCCATCATCTTCAACTTCTACATCATCACTAGCACCGTCACGGGTGTTATGATAATACATAGTTTTAACGCCAAGCTTATAAGCGGTTAAGATATCTTTTAATATCTGTTTCACAGGAACTTTACCACCTTCAAATTTTGATGGGTCGTAATTGGTATTCGCCGAAATAGTTTGGTCAACAAACTTTTGCATGATACCTACAATTTGTAAGTAACCTTCGTTATCAGGAATATTCCAAAGTAGCTCGTAATTATGCTTCAGTTTTTGATACTCAGGAACAACTTGCTTCAATATGCCATCTTTACTCGCTTTAATGCTGATTAAACCTCGAGGAGGCTCAATACCATTGGTAGCATTCGATATTTGAGAAGAGGTTTCTGATGGCATTAATGCCGAAACAGTAGAGTTTCGAACACCATGCTCTTTAATACTCTCACGTAAAGACTCCCAATCTAAATGAAGCGGCTCACCAGTGATATCATCAATAGTCTTTTTATAGGTATCGATAGGTAAAATGCCTTGTGAAAGGCGTGTTTCATCAAACTTAGGACATGCACCTTGCTCTTTAGCAAGTAAGTTAGTTGCCTTTAATAAATAAAACTGAATCGCTTCAAACGTTTTATGAGTTAAGTTATTAGCGCTACCGTTTGAGTAGTACAATCCGTTTTTCGCTAAATAATAAGCGTAGTTGATAACACCTATACCTAATGTACGGCGAGCTAAACTGGCACTCTTGGCTGCTGGGATAGGGTAGTCTTGATAATCTAATAAGCTATCAAGGGCACGTACCGCTAAATCAGCTAAACCTTCAAGTTCATCAAGTGAGTCGATAGCACCTAGATTAAACGCTGATAAAGTACAAAGGGCAATTTCGCCGTTTTCATCGTTGACTTCATTCATTGGTTTAGTGGGTAAAGCTATTTCTAAACACAGGTTACTTTGGCGAATAGGAGCCTGACTTGGATCGAAAGGACTGTGAGTATTACAGTGATCGACATTTTGTAAATAAATACGCCCTGTGCTTGCACGCTCTTGTGCGAACAAAGTAAATAATTCAATCGCCTTAATACGTTTTTTGCGAATTGACTCATCATTTTCGTATTGAACATATAATTGTTCAAACTTGTCTTGATCTTCAAAGAAAGCGTCATAAAGTCCCGGCACATCACTTGGACTAAATAATGTAATTGAGCCACCTTTGATTAAGCGCTGATACATCAATTTATTAAACTGAACACCGTAATCTAAATGACGGACACGGTTTTCTTCAACGCCACGGTTGTTTTTAAGAACCAACAGACTTTCTACTTCTAAGTGCCATAGAGGATAGAATAACGTTGCCGCACCACCACGAACACCACCTTGTGAACAGCTTTTTACAGCGGTTTGGAAGTGTTTGTAAAATGGAATACAACCGGTATGAAATGCTTCACCATTTCGTATGGTGCTTCCTAAAGCACGAATTCTTCCGGCATTAACACCAATCCCCGCGCGTTGAGAAACATACTTAACAATAGCGCTAGATGTTGCATTGATTGAATCTAAAGAATCATCACACTCAATTAATACGCACGAAGAAAATTGACGTGTTGGTGTACGAACACCCGCCATAATCGGTGTAGGTAAAGATATTTTAAAGGTTGAAATGGCATTATAAAAACCTTCAACGTACTTTAAACGTGTAGAAGTAGGGTACTTAGCAAATAAACATGCAGCAACTAAGATATAAAGGAATTGAGCACTTTCATAAATATCACCGTTAACTCGGTTTTGTACTAAATATTTACCTTCAAGCTGTTTAACAGCAGCATAACTAAAGTCAAGATCACGGCTATGATCTAAAAACAAAGACATATGCTCAAAGTCACTTTCACTATAATCACTTAGTAAATGTTGATCATATTTGCCAGATTCAACCAATTTAACAACATGGTCATATAACCTTGGTGGTTCAAATTTACCGTAAGCTTTTTTACGTAAATGGAATATAGCCAGTCTTGCGGCTAAATATTGGTAATCTGGGGTTTCTTCTGAAATTAAGTCAGCAGCAGATTTGATAATTGTTTCGTGAATATCTTCTGTTTTAATACCATCATAAAATTGAATATGTGATTTAAGCTCTACTTGAGATACGGAAACTTGCTCTAATCCTTCTGCAGCCCAAGCAATAACTTGGTGGATTTTTTCGAGATCGATGGGTTCTTTTTCGCCATTACGCTTTGTAACAAAAAGATTATTATTCATGAAAGACCTGTGATAAAAATTGTTATTATTTTGTTCTTCAATGCACAGCAATTTCAAATAAAGCTGTTATTAAATGCGACTGAAGAAACCCCTTTGTTTTTATTATTTCCCTGAATACGCAAAAAAGAACTTCAGCGCACAACATCTTGGGTTTATTTATTTTCTAAACACAAGATAATGAGGTTTACCTTTTTTTGCAAGCGTTTAAATTGGTTAGTTTTTAGCTGTTTTTTAAGTGTTTAGTATTGTGTTAGTGATGACTAACCTAGTACCACCATTTCATTGAATGATTTGCTAATTGCAAACACTTTTTTAATAAAAATATCCATTAGAAATATTTTAATTGGATTTTAGGACTCTATATTACTAATTAGAATATAGAATATAAAACCTCATATTTTCAATGTGTTGCTAGCTTGGTTACAGAGTGGTCAAAGTGCTTATTTAAGAAACACTGCTAAAAATACGCTTAAAGTTTTTGACAACATAAGATGTAATTGACATCTAAATTGTCCGTTAGTTTATGATTTTCAGTAATAGGATTGTAATGAATGCCACTGGCATCGATACATTTTAAATCACATGCTTGTGCCCAGCTTATGAGTTGAGAGGGTTTAATGAATTTATCATGCTCATGAGTGCCATCAGGTACTAATTTAAATAATTTCTCAGCAGCAACAATGGCCAGTAAATACGACTTTATGTTTTTATTTAAGGTAGAGAAGAAAACTAAGCCACCAGGTTTTATCATTTGAGCACAGGCATTAATAATTGAAGAGGGATCGGGTACATGCTCGAGCATCTCCATACAAGTGACATAATCAAATGACTCTTTCGCTTGTAGGGCTTTCTCTTCGGCAGTGATTTTTTCATAGTTTATTGTTAACCCTGACTCCAGAGCATGTAACCTTGCTACATTTAGAGGCTCTGTACCCATATCAATACCGGTGACATTAGCGCCAAATTTCGCCAAAGACTCACTTAATATACCACCGCCACAACCAACATCTATAATGTTACTGCCAAAGATTTCTTTTTGCTGTTCACTTATATGTTGGCAAATAAATTGTACCCTTAACGGGTTTAACTGATGTAAAGGTTTAAAATCACCGGTTAACTCCCACCATTGACTAGCGACTTTTTCAAATTTTTCAATTTCTTCTTTATTTACGTTAAGTGAGTTTGTTGTCATTGTGATATCTATAACTTGAAAGTGGGTAACAATTCTAAACCAAACATTTTTCTAAACAAAGCGAATTGATCAATAAAGGCAGTTTTTGCTCGATAAATAGCCATAATAAAGCTTAATAAAAACTCACTTTTATACAAGAGAATAAAGCTGTTTGGCATCCCTAAAAATTATGCTAGTATGCTGCGTTGATTTACATTTTTTTATGAAGTGTTTGTAAAAAAATAATAATAAAAATCTTGTGATTTTATAGTTACGTTTTAAGTTAAGGGATACGTCTATTTATGTCAGATCTGGCCAAAGAAATAGTTCCAGTAAATATTGAAGATGAGTTAAAAACTTCCTATCTAGATTACGCCATGAGCGTTATTGTCGGTCGTGCATTACCAGATGTACGTGATGGTTTAAAGCCAGTTCATCGTCGTGTGTTATTCGCGATGGATGTATTAGGAAATGATTGGAATAAAGCTTATAAAAAATCAGCCCGTGTGGTTGGTGATGTAATAGGTAAGTATCACCCGCATGGTGATACTGCGGTATACGATACAATTGTTCGTTTGGCTCAACCTTTTTCAATGCGTTACATGTTAGTTGATGGTCAAGGTAACTTTGGCTCGGTTGACGGTGATAGTGCAGCGGCAATGCGTTACACCGAAATTCGCATGGATAAAATCGCTCACTCAATTTTAGCCGATTTAGATAAAGAAACCGTCGATTTTGTGCCTAACTATGATGGCACCGAACATATTCCAGCGGTAATGCCGACAAGAATACCTAACCTGCTTGTTAATGGTGGCTCTGGTATTGCTGTTGGTATGGCAACAAATATCCCACCACATAACTTAACTGAAGTTATCAATGGTTGTTTAGCATTAATTGACAATAAAGATATCAGCTTTGAAGAGTTGTTAGCTCATATCCCAGGTCCTGATTTCCCTACCGCAGGTATTATTAGTGGACGTGCCGGTATTGAAGAAGCTTACCGTACTGGCCGTGGTAAAATAAAAATCCGTGCTCGCGCTGAAATAGAAGTGACTGAAAGCACAGGTAAAGAAACCATTATTGTTCATGAATTACCTTATCAAGTTAACAAAGCTCGCCTGATTGAAAAAATGGCAGAGCTTGTTAAGGATAAACGCCTTGAAGGTATTTCAGCACTGCGTGATGAGTCTGATAAAGACGGCATGCGTATGGTTATCGAGATCAAACGTGGTGAAGTAGGTGAGGTTGTATTAAATAATCTTTACAAATTAACTCAAATGCAAGTGTCATTTGGTTTGAATATGGTGGCATTAGGTAACGGCCAACCAAAAATATTCAACATAAAAGAAATGCTTGAAGAGTTTGTTCTTCATCGCCGTGAAGTGGTGACTCGCCGTACTATCTTTGAATTAAGAAAAGCACGCGACAGAGCTCACATCTTAGAAGGTTTATCAATTGCGTTAGCGAATATTGAACCTATTATCGAATTAGTAAAAACTTCACCTTCAAGAAAAGAAGCTGAAGAAAAATTAGTCGCACAAGGTTGGGACTTAGGTAATGTTAGCGCTATGTTAGAGCGCGCTGGTACACATGCCGCGCGTCCTGAGTGGTTAGAGCCACAATACGGCATTCGTGATAACAAATATTACTTAACGCCTGTTCAAGCGAAAGCAATAGTAGAGTTACAACTTTACAAATTAAGTGGCTTAGAACACGAAAAAATTCTAAATGAGTATAAAGAGTTATTAGACCTTATTGCCGAATTGATGCATATTCTTGAAAGCCCTGAGCGCTTGATGGAAGTGATTTGTGAAGAGTTAGTCGCTATTCGTGATGAATTTGGTGATGAACGTCGCACCGAAATCACTAATGCTTCTCACGATTTATCTTTAGAAGATTTAATTTGTGAAGAAGACGTAGTAGTAACACTTTCTCATGAAGGTTATGTTAAATATCAAGTATTGAGTGACTATCAAGCACAACGTCGTGGTGGTAAAGGCAAAGCGGCGACTAAGATGAAAGAAGAAGACTTCATCGAACGTTTATTAATTGCGAATACCCACGATACTATTTTATGTTTCTCTGATCGCGGTAAATTATACTGGCTTAAAGTTTATCAATTACCACTGGCTAGTCGTACGGCTCGTGGTCGTCCAATAGTCAATATACTACCTCTTGAGAAAGATGAGCGAATTACGGCAATTTTACCGGTTCGTGAATACGAAGAAGATAAGTATATTATCATGGCAACCGCTTCAGGTACTGTGAAGAAAACAGCATTAACGGCTTATAAAAACCAACGCGCTAACGGTATTATCGCCTTAAACTTGCGTGATGATGATACGCTAATTGGTGTTGATATTACCGATGGTAATAATGACATCATGCTATTCTCAGATGCAGGTAAAGTAGTACGTTTCAATGAGAAAGTTAAAGACAGTGAAACAGGCGAAATAAAACTTGATCCTGAAACAGGTGAGCAGCGCTGGGCATTAAAACCTATCGGTAGAACAGGTACTGGTGTTCGTGGTATTAAACTTGAAGGTGAGCAAAAAGTTGTCTCATTGATAGTGCCGAAGAATGATGGTCCTATATTAACTATCACTGAAAATGGTTTTGGTAAGCGAACTGACTTAGCTGAATATCCAGCGAAGAGCAGAGCAACCAAAGGTGTTGTTTCAATCAAAGTAAGTGAACGTAATGGTAAAGTTGTTGGTGCTGTGCAAGTTGAAGAGCTTGATGAAATCATGGCAATTACTGATAACGGTACATTAGTACGTACACGTGTTAATGAAGTGAGTGTAATTGGTCGTAATACTCAAGGTGTACGTTTAATTCGTACCGTTGAAGGCGAGCATGTTGTTGCTTTACAGAGAATTGATGAGATTGAAGAGCCTGAAATCCTAGAAGATGAAGAGCCGACAGTGACTGAAGGCACTGAGGAAACTACAGCTACACACAATCCAGAGCATAGTGCTCAACAAGTGGATGACGAAAGTACATCAAGCGACGAAGAAGAATAATTCGTCGCACACTTTTAAAAGGCGGCTAATAACCGCCTTTTTTTATGTTCAGAATGAGCGGTATATCGCGAACAGCTGGATGTGAAAAAGCATGAGTTTATATTTATTAGTTTTTGAATATTTGAGAAAAGAAAATGTTAGAAATTTTTAATTTTTGTGCCGGTCCGGCAATGTTACCTAAAGTGGTTATGGCAAAAGCACAAAAAGAATTTATTAATTGGAATAATACCGGCAGCTCGGTTATGGAGTTAAGCCACCGTAGTGAAATATATATGGAGATGGCCGCGCAAGCCGAGGCAGATTTACGTGAACTCATGGCTATACCCGACAATTACAAAGTCTTGTTTTGTCATGGTGGTGGCCGAGGACAATTCTCTGCAGTACCATTAAATTTATTACCTGCAGGAAAGTCTGCCGACTATATAGTAAACGGATCATGGTCAAAAGCAGCGGCAGCAGAAGCACAAAATTTTGGTGACATTAATGTTATTAACATTCGTGAAGAACACGATAATAATGAAACGGGTTTAGTGCCACTTGATCAATGGCCTTTAAATAGTGATGCGGCATATGTTCATTACTGCCCTAACGAAACCGTTGATGGCATTGAAATGAATGATATTCCAGAAACGCATGGCGTGCCATTAGTCGCAGATATGTCTTCGACCATATTATCTCATGAGATAGATGTTACTAAATTTGGTGTTATCTATGCAGGGGCTCAGAAAAACATTGGTCCTTCCGGTTTAACCATTGTCATAATTCGTGAAGATCTTTTAGGAAACGCACAAAAAGCAACACCTTGTATCATGAATTATGAAACCTCGGCTAATAACGATTCAATGTACAATACTCCGCCAACCTATGCGTGGTATTTAGCTGGCTTAGTATTTAAATGGCTGAAAGAACAAGGTGGCCTTAAAACTATCGCGAAAGAAAATAACGAAAAGGCAGAATTATTATATCAAGCGATTGATAGTAGTGGCTTTTACCTCAACAATGTTGAATCACAATACCGCAGTAAAATGAATATTCCCTTTTGGCTTAAAGATGAAAGCCTAAATGATAAATTTATTGAGCAAGCAGAACAACAAGGTTTGATGGCACTTAAAGGCCATCGAATTGTTGGTGGAATGCGCGCAAGTATTTATAACGCTATGCCAATTGAAGGTGTTAAAGCGTTAGTGATCTTTATGAAAAAATTTGAACAAGAGATTAGATAGAATGGAACAGTTAACCTTAAACCCAATTAATAAAATTAATGGTGAAATCTTTTTACCCGGCTCTAAAAGCTTATCTAATCGCGCATTGCTAATTGCCGCATTAGCTAATGGCGTAACAAAAATCACCAATTTGCTTGTTAGTGATGACATTAACCATATGTTAAATGCTCTAACAACGCTTAACATAGAATATAGTTTAAGTGATTGTGGTACCGAGTGTACCGTCATTGGTAATAATGGCTTTTTTAATGTTAGTGAGCCTGTAGAGTTATACCTTGGCAATGCGGGTACTGCAATGCGCCCATTGTGCGCAGCACTTGCTGCTAGCGAAGGAGAGTTTATCTTAACGGGTGAGCCAAGAATGAAGGAAAGGCCAATTGGTCATTTGGTTAATGCCCTAACGCAACTTGATGCAGATACTGAGTACTTAGAAAATGAAGACTATCCTCCTGTTAAAATAAAAGGTAAAGCCTTAACTGCAAATTCGGCCGGTAACACTGTAACGATAGATGGCTCTATTTCTAGTCAATTTCTAACGGCTATTTTAATGATCACGCCTTTATTGAAAACTGACACCCAGATAAAAATTGAAGGTGAATTGGTTTCTAAGCCCTATATTGATATTACGCTCAATATCATGAGCCGTTTTGGTGTTGATGTACAAAATAATGATTATCAATCATTTACAGTAAAAGGTAATCAATCTTACCAGTCTGTTGAAAAGTATATGGTTGAAGGGGATGCTTCTTCAGCTTCATATTTCTTAGCCGCAGGAGCAATTAAAGGTGGAGAAGTTACCGTCCATGGCGTTGGTAAATTAAGTGTTCAGGGTGACAAACATTTTGCCGATGTTCTTGAAAAAATGGGCGCAGAAGTTATTTGGGCTGACGAATCAATTACTGTTAAAGGCAAACCGCTAACAGCGGTTGATATGGATATGAACCATATTCCAGATGCAGCAATGACTATCGCGACAACAGCACTTTTTGCCAAAGGCACGACATCAATTAGAAACATCTATAACTGGCGAGTAAAAGAAACCGATAGATTATTTGCTATGGCGACAGAGCTAAGAAAAGTGGGTGCTGAGGTTATCGAAGGTGAAGACTTTATTACAATTACCCCGCCAGCCACATTAAAACATGCTGAAATTGATACTTATGATGATCATCGCGTTGCGATGTGTTTTTCACTTGTTGCCTTAAGTGACACACCTGTGACGATAAATGATCCCAAGTGTACGGCGAAAACATTTCCTGATTATTTTGATAAGTTAGCACAGGTCTCTTGCTAAATATTCTCTATAATAATTTATTAGGCGATTTTAAAAGTTAAATCCCGTATAATGCCGCCGATTTTTTGAGATTTGGAGATAGATGTATGCAGGAAAGCGTTCCAGTAATTACGATTGATGGCCCTAGTGGGGCAGGCAAAGGAACTGTTGCTAGAATTGTAGCAGAGCAACTTGGCTGGCATTTGCTTGATAGCGGTGCTATTTATCGTGTATTAGCCGTCGCTACGTTACATCATCATGTTAGCCTTGACGATGAAGAGCCATTAATTCCTATGGCTGCACACCTTGATGTGCAATTTGAAATTAGCAGTCAAGGTGAGAGTAAAGTAATTTTAGAAGGTGAAGATGTCACTAACTCTATTCGTACAGAAGAGATTGGTGCTATAGCGTCCAAAGTTGCAGCATATCCTCGTGTTCGAGAAGCATTATTAAGACGCCAACGTGCATTTAGTGTTCCCCCTGGTTTAGTTGCTGATGGTAGAGATATGGGGACGGTAGTATTTTCAAATGCTCCGGTGAAAGTATTTTTAACCGCTAGCGCTGAAGAGCGAGCAGAGCGTCGATTTAATCAGTTGAAAGAGAAGGGCTTTGATGTTAAAATCGGGCGCCTTTTGGATGACATACGTCAACGAGATGAGCGAGATAGCAACCGAGAAGTTGCCCCGCTCGTGCCGGCAGAAGGCGCGTTAATAGTTGATTCTACTGACCTTTCTATACAGGAAGTGGTTAATAAAGTCCTTTCATTTGCGAATGAAAAATTAACATAAACCATTATTTTTTATCTTTGGGCTTAGTCCTATACTGTAAAAGATAAACTAACTAAAGCCTACGTCATGGATGTACCGAGGCTATTTTAACAACCCCATGAAACATGATGTTGATTGGACTAATAACGAGTTAATACACAAGTTATGACTGAAAATTTTGCACAACTTTTTGAAGAAAGTTTACAAGAAATCGAAACTCGCCCGGGTTCAATTATCCGCGGTACAATCGTAAAAGTAACCAAAGACAACGTAATCGTTGACGCTGGCCTTAAATCTGAGAGTGTTATCTCAATTGACCAATTCAAAAATACTTCTGGTGAAGTAGAAGTTGCTGTTGGTGATGAAGTAGATGTTTCACTTAAAGCAACAGACGATGGTTTCGGTGAAACTATACTTTCACGTGAAGACGCTAAGCGTCATGAAGCGTGGCAAGTACTTGAGAAAGCTTACGAAGAAAAAGAAACTGTTATCGGTGTTATCAACGGTAAAGTTAAAGGTGGTTTCACGGTTGAAGTTAGCAATATTCGTGCTTTCTTACCAGGTTCATTAGTAGATGTACGTCCAGTACGTGACACTGCTCACCTTGAAGGTAAAGATTTAGAATTCAAAGTTATTAAGCTTGATCAAAAGCGTAATAACGTAGTTGTTTCACGTCGTGCTGTAATCGAAGCTGAAGGCAGTGCAGAACGTGATGAATTACTAGAGTCATTAGCGGAAGGCCAAGAAGTTAAAGGTATCGTTAAGAACCTTACTGATTACGGTGCGTTCGTAGACTTAGGCGGCATTGACGGCCTACTTCACATCACAGATATGGCTTGGAAACGTGTTAAGCACCCAAGCGAAATCGTAAATGTTGGTGATGAAATCCAAGTTAAAGTATTGAAATTCGACCGTGAGCGCACTCGTGTATCTCTAGGTATGAAGCAGTTAGGCGAAGATCCATGGGTAGCTATTGCTAACCGTTACCCAGAAGGTTCTAAACTTTCTGGTCGCGTAACTAACTTAACTGACTACGGTTGTTTCGTTGAAATCCAAGAAGGCGTTGAAGGTTTAGTTCACGTTTCTGAAATGGATTGGACTAACAAGAACATCCACCCATCTAAAGTTGTTAACTTAGGTGACACTGTTGAAGTACTAGTATTAGAAATTGACGAAGAACGTCGTCGTATTTCTTTAGGTCTTAAACAATGTATCGCTAACCCTTGGGAAGAGTTTGCTAAGAACTTCAACAAAGGCGATAAAGTATCAGGTAAGATCAAGTCAATCACTGACTTTGGTATCTTCATTGGTCTTGATGGCGGCATAGACGGTTTAGTTCACTTATCTGATATTTCATGGAATGGCGGTGAAGAAGCTGTTCGTGATTATAAGAAAGGCGATGAAATCCAAGCTATCGTACTTCAAGTTGACCCAGAGCGTGAGCGTATCTCTCTTGGTGTTAAACAAGCTGAAGACGACCCGTTCAATATGTATCTGACAGATAAGAAAAAAGGTGCTATTGTTACAGGTAAAGTAACGGCTGTTGATGCTAAAGGCGCAACTATTGAGTTGGCTGAAAGTGTTGAAGGTTACTTGCGTGTTAGTGATATCTCTGTTGAGCGCATTGAAGATGCATCTACAGAATTATCTATTGGTGACGATGTTGAAGCTAAGTTTATGGGTGTGGATCGTAAGAACCGTACTATCAGCTTATCTATCAAAGCGAAAGACCAAGCTGACGAACGTGAAGCTATGGATAACCTAAACCAAGCTGAAGAGACTGGTTTAAGTGCGATGGCAGCAGCGTTTAAAAACGCTAAAAACTAATTTTATATAAAAACTTATTAGTTTTTAATTCTTTGCACTCTTTTAAATTTATATTAAACTAAAAAGAGACTAGGGAAAGGAGAGGTTAAACTCTCCTTTTATATTAATTCCATTAGCGCGAAGCTAGGTGAATACTGGAGGGTCAAATGACCAAATCAGAACTCATTGAAAAATTAGCCGAGAAATTATCACATTTGTCAGCTAAAGATGTAGAACAATCGATTAAAGAAATCTTAGAATTAATGGCGCAATCTTTATCTAAAGGTGATCGCATAGAAATTAGAGGATTTGGTAGTTTTTCATTACATTATCGTGCTCCTAGAGTTGGTAGAAATCCAAAAACTGGTGAATCAGTTGAGTTAACAGGTAAGTATGTTCCTCACTTTAAACCAGGCAAAGAGTTACGAGAAAGAGTCAATCTTTCAGTAGCTTAATTACAACATAATTGCTTCTTTATAGTGCTTTTATTGTAATAAAGACAAAAAAATTAGATAATAAACGGCATCCATTGTATGCCGTTTTTTTTCGTCTACAATATTTCCAATAGACTTTATAAGCGAGTTAGCTAACGTGCGAATTTATATTACTTTTTTCTTAGTGTTAATGTTTCTCGCCATAGCCTTTATATTTGGCAGTCAAAATGAACAAATCATTTCATTAAACTACCTTATTGCTAGAGTAGAGTTGTCTATTGCCGAAGCTGTCAGTTTGTTTACTGCCATCGGCTTTGTCATTGGTCTCTTAGTCACCATATTATGGCGATTAGTTCGAAAAGGTAAAAAGGCGCTCGCTAAAAACCGCTCAACTGAAGCATAAGTGTAATTAATCACATGATAGAATATTTTTTCTTATTACTCCCTGTTGCCATGGCTTATGGCTGGTTTATGGGACGAAATAGCATTAAACAAAAAGATCAAACCATCAAGCAAGACTTGTCGATAAAATACTCCACAGGCTTGAATTATCTATTATCAAATCAGAAAGACAAAGCTATAGATTCGTTGCTCGATGCTTTAAAGGTTGAAGATGACAGTGTTGAAGCGCATTTTGCCATGGCAAATCTTTTTAGAAAACGTGGTGAGCTTGATAGAGCTTTAAAGGTTCATGAACATTTAGTACGTCATGGTAATTTACCTACTAAAGATAAACAGCAAGCCGTTTTTGAACTAGGTAAAGATTTTTTAAGTGCTGGTTTATATGACCGAGCTGAAAAAATGTTCAGTAAATTACTTAAATCGTCTGATTATGGCTTGAAATCACTTACTTACTTGCTACAAATTTTTCAGTCTACCAAAGATTGGCAACAAGGGATAAATCATAAAAAGCTCGTTATTAAGTTAAATGATAAGCGCTTATTGCACACTTTAGCTAACTTTTACTGCGAACAAGCAACAACCGCATTTGAGCAAGATAAATTTATTGAAGTAATCGAATTGCTAGAGCAAGCATTAAAGTTAGATCCTAATTCTTGCCGTGCAAATTGGTTAATGGCAAAAATTTATCAAAACCACAAGCAATCTGAATTAGCATGTAAGTGTTATCAGGACATCTATCAGCAGGATAGAGAATTTTTTCCTGATGTTATTGAACAAATGCATCAATGTTATATTGAACTTGACGCCAGTGATGAATTCTTTAAATTTATCAAAAAAGTTTATGATGAAACAGCAAGTACTAGCGCTTTAATATCTTATTTAAGCCATGTAGAACAAAAGCACGGTAATAAAAAGTCACAGGAGTTTATGTTATCGGCGTTAAAAAGGCGTCCAACAATACGTGGTTTTAGGCATTTTGTTAAAATGCAAATGAATCAACCTGCGAGTGAAGTCAATAATGCAAGTTTAGATTTAATTCGTGAATTAATTAGCGAGTATTTAAAAGTTAAACATAGATATAGTTGTCGTAGTTGTGGTTTTGATAGCTCGACACATTATTGGTCTTGTCCTTCATGTCACGAGTGGGAACAATTGAAACCTGTGCGAGGCCTCGAAGGAGAGTAGTCTTAATCTGCGTTATCATACTTTGCTATTTCATCGTCAAAAGTACTCATTGACTAACGTCAACTCCGTGCGTTTTCCTTGAAGTAGCTTCGTTTGATTTAGCATATAAAGGCAACTAATTTAATTATATTGTAAACACAACGTCATTTCGGTGGCATCTTGAGCCGTAATCTTCAGTTGTTAAAAAAATTGAGAATAGGAAACACCATGTTAGATCCAAAAGTAGTCGTTGCGTTAGACTTCGATAAAAAAAATGATGCTTTATCATTTGTAGATAGAATTTCTCCAAGCGACTGTAAACTTAAAGTAGGAAAAGAGATGTTTACCTACTTTGGTCCTGATTTTGTTAAAACATTAACAGGGAAGGGCTTTGATGTTTTTCTAGATTTAAAATTTCATGATATCCCAAATACAGTAGCTAAAGCTGTAACGGCTGCTGCTGATCTTGGTGTTTGGATGGTGAACGTGCACGCTAGTGGTGGTAGTCAAATGATGACTAAAGCGAAACAAGCACTAGAGCATTATGGTGATGACGCACCATTACTTATTGCCGTTACCGTACTAACTAGTATGTCTGAACAAGACTTACGAGGCTTAGGAATTACTAAAACACCTGCTGAGCAAGTCGATTTCCTCGCTAATCTCACAAAGCAAAGTGGCCTTGATGGTGTAGTTTGTTCTGCATGGGAAGCTGAACAATTAAAACTGTCCCTTGGTAAAGAGTTTAAATTGATCACACCAGGAATTAGACCAGCAGGAAGTGCAAGTGATGATCAGCAGCGTATTATGACGCCTGAACAAGCAATTGATGTTGGTGTTGATTATTTGGTGATCGGACGTCCAATAACAAAAGCGGTTGATCCGCAACTCGTGTTAGAACAAATAAATAAATCAATTAGCTAATCGATTTATTTGAAGAGTATTTCAAAAAATGCATAAATAAAAAGGGCTTAGTTTTCCAACTAAGCCCTTTTTTTGATCTAATAATTACAAAATTATTTTTTGTAATTAGAAATATAAGCAGCTAAATCTAAAACTTTGTTTGAGTAGCCAATTTCATTATCATACCAAGATACAACTTTTACAAACGTATCTGTTAAGGCAATACCAGCTTTAGCATCGAAAACTGAAGTGGCAGTTTCGCCAATGAAGTCGTTAGAAACAACTTGGTCTTCAGTGTAATCTAAAATACCGTTTAAATCGCCTTCTGCAGCTGCACTCATCGCTTGACAGATTTCAGCGTAAGTTGCAGGTTTTTCTAAGTTAACCGTTAAATCTACTACTGAAACATCAGGAGTAGGCACACGGAAAGCCATACCAGTAAGCTTGCCATTTAACTGAGGAATAACTTTACCAACCGCTTTTGCTGCGCCTGTTGATGAAGGAATGATGTTTTGACCAGCACCACGACCACCACGCCAATCTTTAGCAGAAGGACTGTCTACAGTTTTTTGAGTAGCTGTAGTTGCATGTACTGTCGTCATTAAACCATCTTTAATGCCCCAGTTATCATTTAATACTTTGGCGATAGGCGCTAAACAGTTAGTAGTACAAGATGCGTTAGAAACAATATCTTGGCCATCGTACTTATCTAAGTTAACACCACAAACAAACATAGGCGTGTCATCTTTAGATGGCGCACTTAATACAACTTGCTTAGCACCAGCTTCAATATGCTTACGTGCTGTTTCGTCTGTTAAGAATAAACCTGTAGACTCAACAACTACATCAACATCGATAGCATCCCATTTTAGGTCAGCTGGGTTGCGCTCTGCAGTTACTCGTACCGTTTTACCGTTGACAATTAATTGTCCGTCAACAACATCAACTGTACCTTTAAAACGTCCGTGAGTTGAGTCATATTTCAACATGTAAGCCATGTAATCAATATCAATTAAATCATTGATACCAACAACTTCAATATCATCTCTCTCTGCTGCCGCTCTAAATACAAAACGACCAATACGACCAAAACCGTTAATACCTACTTTAATACTCATGTGAAACCTCATAAACGCATAAAACAATTATGTAGTAAAATTACACCATTTTGAAAATATTACAAGTTAAACTTAGATTAATTGCTGAAAAAATACCAGTTGAGCCTATATTTGTACGTATGATTACTAAAAAATATAAAATAAAATAAAACAGCATTAGATTTTGTTCTTTTATTCGATATTTACATGATTTAGCAATGCTTGCATGGTAGAATGCGATAAATTTCGGTGTGTAGGTTAAAGCTTTCGGTTTGAAAGATAACGCGAAAATAATCCTACCTTGCTTCTCTAAATCATATTCTTGTTTATATAAAGAGAAAGCGCTCTTAAATGAGCAATCAATTTTAGGAATGTAATTTTATGACACAAGATAAAACTTTGTGTGACATCGGCTTCATTGGCCTTGGTGTTATGGGTAAAAACTTAGTATTAAACCTTGCAGATAATGGCTATAACATTGCCGCTTTTGATTTAAGTGATGACAAAATACAAGGGGTAATCGAACAAGACAATTTAGAAAACACCACTGGTACTCCTCGTGTTTATGGTTGTTCTTCATATACTGAATTATTATCGCAATTAAAAGCTCCTCACCTTATTGTTCTTAGTGTTCCTGCCGGTGCACCCGTAGATCAGGTTTGTGAAAACTTAATTGGTGCAGGTATACAACCAGATGATATAGTTATCGATACTGGCAATAGTTTATGGGTAGATACGGTAGCACGAGAGAAAAAATATAAGAGCAATTTCTTATTATTCTCATCTGCGGTATCAGGTGGTGAAGTCGGGGCACGTTTTGGCCCATCTTTAATGCCTAGTGGCTCACCTTATGCTTGGTCACGTGTTAAACCTATTTGGGAAGCTATATCCGCAAAAGTAGATGCTACAACCGGTAAGCCAATCGAACGTACTGAGCCAGGACAAGTTGTTTCAGGTGGCGAGCCATGTGCCGCATATATAGGACCAGCAGGAGCTGGGCATTATGTTAAAATGGTACACAACGGCATTGAATATGCTGATATGCAAATTATCTGTGAAGCTTACCATATTCTAAATGATGGTTTGGGCTTATCAGCAAATGAAATTGCCGATATATTTGAGCAATGGAATAAAGGCTTATTAGATAGCTATTTAATGGAAATCAGTGTTGAAGTATTAAGACATAAATCATCTGATACTAATACCACTCTAGTTGATTTGATTTTAGATAAAGCAGGTCAAAAAGGCACTGGACTATGGACTGCTATTAGTAGTTTAGAAGTAGGGTGTCCAGCACCAACTATTGCGTCAGCTGTCTATGCTAGATCCATTTCATCATTCAAATCATTGCGTACACAAGCTTCTGTTACTTTGAGTGGCCCAGAGTCAGAAGCTCTTTCAAATCAAGAAAAACAAGACTATATAGAACAGCTTCATGATGCGATTTACTGCGCTAAAATGTGTGCTTATGCTCAGGGATTTCAATTGATGAAGTTAGCAGCAAAAGAGCATGGCTGGACACTTAACTTTGCTAGTATCGCTAAAATTTGGCGTGCAGGTTGTATTATTCGAGCAACATTTTTGCAATCAATTACGCAAGCCTTTGAACGTGATGAAGACTTAGATAACTTATTGCTTGATAACTTTTTCGCTAAACAGCTTAGTGAGCGTCAATTAAATTGGCGAAAAGCTGTGTGTGGCGCTACTATGTTTGGTATCCCTAATGGTGCATTGTCTTCAGCGTTGTCTTACTATGACTCTATGCGCAGTGAAACTTTGCCCGCTAATTTATTACAAGGCCAACGTGATTTCTTTGGCGCTCATACCTTTGAGCGTATAGATAAAAATGATGGTAAAAAATACCATGTGCAATGGTCTACTGCAGAGCGTAAAACAGTAGTTATTGATTAGAAAGGTTAACCTAGCAATGAATGATGATCATTATAAAGAAAAGTTAAGTGAAGAGGCTTATCGAGTTTGCCGCTTAGCCGCAACAGAAAGACCCTTTACTGGTATTTATAATGATCATTGGCAATCTGGCCTCTATTTGTGTGCTTGCTGTGATAAGCCGTTATTTAACAGTGAGCATAAATTTAACGCCGGTTGTGGTTGGCCAAGTTTCTATGAAGCAGTGGCTAATAATGTTGCCTATTTTGAAGATGATAGTCTTCATATGAAGCGTATAGAAATACAATGCCAACACTGTCAATCGCATTTAGGTCATGTATTTGATGATGGTCCCAAACCCACTGGAAAGCGCTATTGTGTCAATTCATTAAGTCTAAGCTTTCAGTCACATACCAGTTAATAACTTCAGTTGTTAATATTTAGGCGCAACAAACTTTCCCTGTTCAATTTTAGCTAAAGTACTCTCTGCCACTTTATCTAAAAAGCTCGCATCCAGCGCATTACTCTTAGCAATTTGCTCTAGGGTCAATTCAAGTTGATTATTACTATCATCAGTGACTAATTGGTAAGTCTTCAGCCATATATAAGCTTGTTTAGGCTTTTCTTTATTACTAAATATAGTCGCCAACGTTTGCATTACTTCAGGGATTAATTTTTCTGTAGGTTGGTGAAGCTCCAAAGCGTGAAATAATAACCCTAAGGTTTTATTAAGATCTTTCTTAGAATAATAGCTGGCAAGGTGATACTGAGAAATAGCATTTTCTAACTCACTGCTGCCTTCTAAAGCAATAAACTGAGCTAATGAGTGTTCATTTAGCTCTCTTGACCAATGATAGTAAAGCAAGTGCGGGTGAGTTGAGTCTAATGTTTGATCTGATAGCTCGCTCAATTGCTCTTTGGCTTTTAATAAATTGTTTCTTCTTAGCGTAGTTTTTTCTTTTAATTTAATATGCTGAATTTGCGACGCTAACGACATGCATTTTACATAACCTTCATAGGCAACTAATAATTGATATCTCTGTAAGTCTTGTTTGTTTGTTTTTAATGATATTCTCGCTAAAGCCACATCGACACGTTCACTCTTACACCAACTATCTTCCCCAAACTCTTGGCATATTTGTGGATTTTCTTTACATAACTCAGCTAAGCTTTTACTTGAATCACAACCAAGTAATTGAAAAATTAAAATAATGACGGCTAGATGTTTCATAAAAATATCACTTGAGATAGAAGATTCATAAAATAGATTGATAATAGTTCATAAATAAAGTTGTAATCTATGGCGAAACATTACATCTTGCATTACAATGTGCGCGAAATAATCTATCACTATAGTCGAGTTTTGTTTTATAAATTAGTAGGCTAATATGATTATAGTAAACTACCGTTTAATTGACTGAAATAAAAGGTTTAAATAATGACGTCTCATCTTGAGGAAGAATATCAAATAAGTTGGCAAGAACGCCAGACATTCGCTGAAAATATGCAACCTATCATAGGTCAGCTATTTAGAAATAAAGGAATAGAAATATCTGTATATGGTCGCCCATTACTTAACGCTTCTCCTATTGATATTATTAAAGCGCACAAATCAGTCGCTTTACATGAAGAGACTAAGCTACGTTTACGTGAAAGCTATCCTTTTGTTGAAGCACTAAGTAAGTTAGAGCTTGCTCCAGCACGTATCGATGTTGGTAAGCTTGCTTATCGTTATTTATTTAAAGGCCAATCTAATGATTTGTCTATTAAACAATATTTAGAAAAAGAATTAACTTCAATTAATGAAGCGCATAAAGACTCGCAAAGCCAAGACATCGTTTTATATGGATTTGGTCGTATAGGCCGCTTATTAGCAAGATTATTAATTGAGCAAACAGGCCCTAATGCCAAACTTAACTTACGAGCGATTGTTTTACGCCCAAGTAAAGGTGGCGATGATCTTGAAAAACGTGCCAGTTTATTGCGTCGTGATTCAGTACATGGTGCTTTTAACGGCAGTATTACTATTGATAAAGAAAATAATGTTATCAAAGCCAATGGTGCTTTCATAAAAGTTATTTATGCTAATTCCCCAGCAGATGTTGATTACACTGCGCACGGCATTAACAACGCTGTTGTGGTTGATAACACAGGTATTTGGACTGATGAAGATGGACTAGGGCAACACCTTAAATCAAATGGTGTCGCAAAAGTTCTACTTACAGCACCTGCTAAAGGTGATATCAAGAACATCGTTTATGGTGTTAACCAAGATATGATCCAAGCTGCTGATACTATTGTCTCTGCTGCTAGTTGTACAACGAACGCGATTACGCCGGTACTAAAAGCAATTAATGATAAGTTTGGTATCAAAAATGGTCACGTTGAAACGGTTCATTCATATACCAATGATCAAAACCTAATTGATAACTATCACAAGGCTCCACGTCGTGGACGCAGTGCTCCTTTAAATATGGTTATCAGTACAACGGGTGCTGCTAAAGCGGTTTCTAAAGCTTTACCAGAATTGAAAGGCCTGTTAACGGGTAATGCGATTCGTGTACCTACGCCAAATGTATCAATGGCGATCATGAACTTGAACTTGAAAGAAGCGACTGATAAAAAAGCGTTAAATGATTATTTACGCAATATTTCATTAAATTCTGAGTTGCAAAATCAAATTGATTACACTGCTTCTTCTGAAATAGTATCGACGGATCTTGTTGGCTCTCGTTATGCGGGAGTTGTTGACTCTCAAGCGACTATTGTTGATGAAGACCGT
Source organism: Colwellia sp. KS18-150 (assembly GCF_057551365.1). Lineage (NCBI taxonomy): Bacteria > Pseudomonadati > Pseudomonadota > Gammaproteobacteria > Alteromonadales > Colwelliaceae > Colwellia > Colwellia sp. KS18-150. The sequence continues at coordinate 202,296 of NZ_BAAJMC010000004.1, forward strand.
GCTGTACTTTACGTTTGGTATGACAATGAATTTGGCTATAGCTGCCAAGTGGTTCGTGTCATGCTTGAAATGGCAGGCATTACCGTACCGACTATCCCACTAAAGTAAATTGATGGAATAGCAGCAAGGTTATAGAAAAGCATTTATCACTATGATAAATGCTTTTTTTATGGGCTTAAAATTGCCAGCTCAAGCTTAAAGAGCCATAGCCATGCCAAGAGTCAGGATCATTTTGATAGTCAGCCGTATAGGCGTTAACACTCCATAATACTGAAAATTTTGGTAGCACTAATTGAGTGCCTAATTTTAGAACGGCTTGTGCGTGCTTAAGCTCTACATCGGATTGATAGGGAAGATCGCCACTAATGGTTAAGTCATTAAATCGATAACCAATATCAGCCCTGGCAAAAATACTGTAGTCATAAGATGACGTTAACGAAGTTATGTTACTCACTTGACCATAATGATTACTTTGCCTGCCAAAGCTTTTAGCGAGGTTTGTTCCCCAACTTAACATTAAACCTGTGTTTACCTCACTACGTAATGTACTTAAAGCCCCGTAGCCAAACCCGCTTAATTGCCACTGGCGCTGTGCTTGATTTGTACTGCGGTAGAGCAATCGTTCCATTTCATAGGCGTAGGTTATCAAAACTTGGTTTTCTACTTGATACTGCCAACCATTGGGTGATGATGCACCTGTTGTTGAGTGAAATAGACTTTGTAAATTTTCAGCGCCTGCGACAGGGCCAATTACGCCAATACTTAACCAGTTTTTAGAGGCTGAATTTTGTGAATATTGCGCAGTATGAAGCTCTAGCTCTAAAACACCAGCATAGGGGCGATCAAATGGCTGCGGTATATCAATTTTTATTTCGTCAGGAGTCCACATTCGTTGTGCTAATTTCACACCCCAATTATTCTCGCCGCCTTCATTAGCAAAAAGAAGTTGGCTTTGCCAATGGGCAATGTAAGGTAAACTAGCGTTCTTATTATCTTTTTCTATATATTCACTTTGCCAGCTAGCTAATAAACCATTAGTATAATTACCATCTTCATAAAAGGTGACGTCATTTTCTAGCTGGATTGTCCATTGACCAGCAGCGACATAATGATGGGCACTTAAAAGACAAATAAATAACGAACAACGCATGGCAAAATGTCTCATTAATATGAATAAATTAACCTTTAGTTTCATGCTTAAAGGTGGCAAGTTACAAGGTTTTTTATGTGTTAATTTGTTTTTATACCGCTTTAAAAATTATAGAGTTTTTTATGTTATCTAAAATCACGCTTTCGACATCGTTACTTGTGGTTTACCTTTTCAGTCATTATTCCTTTGCTGCCAGAGATGTTAGCCAATTACACTTAGAGCCAGGCGATGGCAACTGGTCTTTAGGAATGGGGGTAAGAAATGGTACGTTCCCTTATATCGGTCAAGATGAAATAGATGATTTTTTACCCTTAATAACCTACAACGGTGAGCGGTTCTTTATTGATGGTACACGTGCTGGTTTCCACTTATATACCAATGATGATTGGTTTATTGGCACTTATGCGGCTTATCGCTTTGCTGGCTTTAACGGTGATGATAGTGAAGAGCTTGAGGGAATCGATAGGGATGATGGCGTAGATGGCCGTTTTGCTATTACACGGCTGACAGAATATGGTAATTTCACTTTTGATCTCGGTGCAGATATCAGCGGTGCGTCTCATGGTTGGGATGCAGAGCTAAAGTGGGGCAAGTTATTTAAATATGGTAACTTTCGACTTCGTCCTTGGTTAGGAGTAACGTATGAAGATCAAGATTTAACGAATTACTATTTTGGTGTTAACCCTTCTGAAGTCACTGAAAACCGCCCAAGTTATGAAACTGATAGCGCTATTGAGTGGCGTTATGGTATCGATATGAGTTATCGATTAGCCCAACATCATTATGTTGCTTTTAATATGCAATATTCAGAATTAGATTCTACTAAAATTAATAGCCCCATCGTCGCAGATAATGGTCAATTCACTAGCTTTGCAAGTTACCGTTATGAGTTTAATGACTTTCAAGATGATCCTTATACCAGTGGCAGTATTACACGAGATTTAACTAAAGGTGAGTGGTATTGGCGTGTTGCAGCAGGTAAACATACAGAAACCACCTTCAATAAATTAATGCGCTTTCAAGACATGTTTGAGCCAGAAGAGCGGGGCACAGGTTTAGCAAGTGTCTTTGTTGGTAAAAAAATTGCTGATAATTTTATGTGGTTACCGTTAGAAGCTTATGTAACAGGTGGCTATGTCAGACGTTTTGAAAAAGGTCTACAAAGTGATTTTAATGAGTACGTACTTGGCTTTAAAGCGTACTTTTCGAAATTTCCTTGGTCTCATATTGTTAAAACACGTCTAGGTCTCGCTGAAGGAGTATCTTATGCGGCTAAAGTGCCCTATGTAGAGCGTGAACATGTTGAAGGTAAAAACCGCTCCGCGTCTAAGTTTTTAAACTATTTAGATTGGAGTTGGGACGTTAGTATTGGTGATATCATCAAACAACCTAAATTAAAAGAATGTTACCTTGGTTGGTCGGTTCACCATCGCTCTGGTATCTTCGCTAGCTCTGACTTTTTTGGTAATGTAAATGGCGGTAGTAACGTGAATACACTGTACGTACAGTGTCATCATTAAGACTCACGGGCAGTTTAATGATTTAAAAACGTTGCCCGAGTAAATCTAGCCGTTTTCCTAGAATTATTTCTTCAAAATCGAACTCTGCTAGTTCTTTATTTATTAGAAGGTTTTTACCCCATAAGCTCGCTTCTTTAGCGACTTTAAAGTTACTTAAATCAACCGTTTCTTCTGTAACAAAAATCAGCCCTATGGTTGAACCATTCCCGAGCGCATTATGCCAACTAAATTGACTTAAGTTAATACAGTTGCCATCAAAATCAAAAGCGTAAAAGTGATAGTTATGCTTGGCGGTTGCTGTGCCTAAATTAAACTTTAACAAGTCATAATAGGGGATATTCATGCCAAACTGTGGCTCATAAATATAAACACTGTGGAAGGCAAATATATAAGCGTCATTGAGTACTGCAATAGAATCAGGTGCGCCCATAAAATCTAGTACGTCGTGGTAGGTTTTAGGTAATTGTTGTTGATCGTTGAGCTCAGGGTGCTGATCACCATACTGACGCTCAACAATAGAGCAGGCAGGTAATAAAAAGATTAATACTAGTGATAGTATTTTAAACGGCATATTAACTTTCGTTATTTTCAGGTCGTTTCGAGTAGGAAAAGTCTTCTAAAATACCTTGTTTATTAAAAATAAAGATTGCGCGATCAAAAGTAACGGTTTCTGTGGAGTTATTATAAATTAATAACAATACCCCTTGGCGAGTAACTTCTTCTTTAAGATAATAATAAATAGTGTTTGGTCCAACGGCTAATATTTGCGATGGCGGCCCTAAAGCTTTTAACACTTGTGAATTGGTTGTTTGACCATTTTCAAAGCTCTGTTGTTGACGCCATAAGTTCTCTACGCCAGACTCACTGGTAAAGTTAACACAGCCTGTTTGAAGAAAAAGACATAAAATGATAAACGCTATTTTTTGCATATTAATTTTTACCTAATTGGCTGTGTTTTTGGTAACGCGTAATTTATATATTTATGTAACTTGTTGCTATATATGAATATTTACAATAGTTAACATAATGGTATTTACTCAGGGTTACAACTGACATTTACCATATTAATCATCATAGTAAGCTATAAACAACGTTTGGGCTTTGGTAAACCAGCATATTTAGTGGCTTGTTTAGCGGGCCCATCTGGAAACAAACGAAATAAATATCGACTACTGGCTTTCTCTTCACCTAACTCTGCTTTCATTGCTTTTGTTAAGGCTCTAATTGCAGGTGAGGTGTTGTAAGTTAAATAAAACTCACGGACAAACTTTATGACTTCCCAATGAGCAGGAGTCAATTCGAAATCATCAAGCTCTGCCATCACTAACGCCATATCTTCTTGCCACTGTGTATAATCGAGTAAATAACCGAGTTTATCTGTTGCTATTGTCTGGCCGTTGAAATCAAAACTTATTGCCATGTGATCACTCTATCTGCTTGAAAAGTTAACTCAACTAAATCTTGCATGAAAATAGCTGTAGTCTGATTGTTAGTTAATAACTTAGTTAGGTCAATGGCTCGAGCGCTAGCATGCTCACTGATAACTTTTAGCTGCACATGCTCACAGACTTGGTTAATTAATGAATGGGTCAAACAATAACAACCATCGTCAGAAAATACGAGGCAATCGCCGTTTTGGATTACCTGCAGGCATTGTGCAAAATCATTACTGGAAAAGGCGCTTTGTCTAACAATATGCAAGGTGGTCATAATGTCTCTTTTATTAAAATCTTAATATAGTTTTATATGATGCTAATTTAATAGCAAACTCTTGTGCCGGTAACACTTGCACAGGTTCGATGTGAAAAGTGTTATTTAATCCACGCTCTTTGAGGGATTCTTGGCAAACATATACATCTTCAATGTCATAAAACTCAAAAGCGGCAAAGGTTTTTAAATAATCTTTTACCGAAATTATCTCACCTTGTTGACCTTGCATTAATTGATAGACACCATCACCTTGAAAAAACAGCGCTACGTCTTGCTCAAATGAGCCAAAAATTAAGGCAATATCTAATGAGTCTTTACCGGCAGTATTAGCAAAAGGGGCTTTACTGTTAATTAGCGCTAAAGAATTGTTGCTTGAAATACTGCTCATTAAAATTGCACCACACGATCTGCGCGAGTTGATAGCTCTACCAGCTCACCTAAGCCTGAAACGGTAAATGCCGTATGCAATACACTATTATCAGCTTCATCACTCATACCGCGCTTTTCAGCAGCAGTAATACACAAATGTAAGGGGAGTTGGTATGTGTCATGTAACGTTTGCCAATGTTTGATGGTTTGAAACTCGTCACTGGCAATGTACACCTTATCATTGGCGTTAAGAACACCATCTTGATAGAAAAACACTCCTACTAGCTTAATACCGCTCTTTAGAGCAGTCTCAATATAATTGAGCGCTGTGATTGTTAAATTGCTATAAGGTGGTGTGGTAATTACCACAGCAAGTGTTTTATCTGACATTGTCACGATTTCTCAAAACTGTGTGCTTTAAATTAGTTGGCAAAACAGCAGGCATAAAAAAAGCCCCGCTAATGCGAGGCTTTATTATAAATGGATAGTGATAAATATAAAGTTATAAAACTTAAGAATTCACTTTAATCACTATTGGCAACGGATGAAATTAATCATCACCGCCAAATACGCCAAGTAAATGTAGTAAATGAACAAAAATATTATATATGTTCAAGTACAAAGAAATAGTTGCGCGAATATAGTTACGCTCGCCACCATTAATAATACGGCTAGTATCGAATAAGATTAAGCCAGACATTACCATAATCACTGCAGCACTAACGGCTAATGAAAGAGCAGGGATTTGAAAGAACATGTTAGCTAAACTTGCTACTAACACAACAATCAAACCTGTCATTAAAAAACCACCCATAAATGAGAAGTCTTTTTTAGTGGTTAAAGCATAGCCAGATAAAGCGAAAAAGATTAATGCTGTGCCACCAAGTGCTTGCATTATCATTGCAGGACCGCCAGGCATTGCTGCGTAAACATTAAGCATTGGACCAAGAGAAGCACCCATTAAGCCGGTGAAACCAAAAATCCAAAATACACCACTTGCAGAATCTGCTTTTTTATTCACGACGAACATTAAACCAAAAGCAACTAACATCATCACCAATGCTGTAATATGTGACAAGTTCATTGCCATTGATATGCCCGCAGTAACGGCACTAAATGCTAGGGTCATCGAGAGTAACATGTAAGTGTTTTTCAACACTTTATTTATTTCGATAGCAGAGCTTTGACTCGCTGATTGATAACTCATATTAGATTGCATAAAACTTCCTTTAAGGTTTAATTCTAAATACTGTAGTTTTTATAATTACTAAGATAAGGGCATTTCGTTAAAGTTCAAGTTTTATAAAACTTAACTTATGCTCTTTTGACATATTATGGCATGCGTTTTTTTAAATTACTAGCATGTTAGCATTGATATTACGCGAATAATTGTTTCCTTATGTAACAGGTCTAAACTGTTTATTATTCTGATAAAACATGTGGTTAAGTATTGGGTAGTGCATTATTTAGTTATCGATTTTTTATAACAAGCATTTAAGTGGTCGTTTATTAACCCGGTTGCTTGCAGATGAGAATAAAGCGTTGTGGATCCTAAAAACTTAAAACCACGCTTTTTTAAATCTTTCGCTAAAGCGTCACTGATAGCTGAGGTGGCAACATAATCGCCGATAGTGTCGATACTATTCACAATGGTTTTGTTATCTACATACGCCCAGATAAATTTACAAAAACTACCAAATTCATTTTGTATCTCAATAAAGCGCTTAGCGTTGTTAATCGCCGCTTCAATTTTAAGACGATTACGAATAATTGAAGCATCAACCATTAAACGCTCAACGTCATCATCAGTAAACTTAGCTACCTCAGTGACTTCAAAGTCGGCAAAAAGTTTACGATAACCCTCACGCTTTTTAAGTATGGTGTACCAACTTAAGCCCGCCTGTGCAGATTCTAATACTAGAAATTCAAACATGGTCTTATCATCATGCACGGGAACACCCCATTCATTATCATGATAAGCAACGTAGTCAGGTTTAGTTGTATCTAGCCAAGGACAGCGGCATATTTCTTCATCTTTAGTGGGCATTTTTAATCCTTTTGCCTGAATTGGAGCCAAACTGGCTATTTTTTTAGCAAACGATTATTAATTGCTAATTAAGCCTTTACAAGTAAGAAGGGACACTTTAATATTCGCCTCGTTCTCAAGCAAGCATTGTTTTACAAGCTACTTGTTAACTTCAGGTGAGATGGCTGAGTGGTCGAAAGCACCGGTCTTGAAAACCGGCAAGGGTTTGTAGCCCTTCTAGAGTTCAAATCTCTATCTCACCGCCACATATAGAAAAGCCGCTGCAATTTATTGTAGCGGCTTTTTGCTATTCAATATTTGAGTGTTAAGTGAGGGGGTTGTAGCGTAATACCTACAGTAGAGTTCAAATCTGGATTTATCGCCACATATAGAAAAGCCGCTAATTCGAAAGAGTTAGCGGCTTTTTGCTTTCTACTTTTTGTGATTTACTATGAAATTACCAATTAATTAAAACATTATTAAGGAGCACTTTGTGCGCATTGGAGACGTTAGCTTAAAAATATTTGCCATATATTTTCTAATCCATTGGCTCCATGGATGTTATTCTATTGCATAGAAACCTGATAGTGGCTTTGTTGACATAGTAAGATTTAAATTTTAAGTTGGTTTATTGTTAGCTTATATTATTTGTAATATAGGGATATGTATTTATTTTTCCAAGGACGTATATGAATATTCAGTTTCACCCCTCTGCTACGAATAATTTCAATAGCAAAGCCTCTGAATTACTTCAATTGGTTCAACCTACACCCCATATTCCATCTGCAACTAGCAAGGTTTTTTCAGAAAGGTATGTGTCAGCTTCATTTGATGAGAGTAATATCATAGGTGATATTGAACCTTCAAAGTGTGATCATAAAGGAAACATAGTAGAGCGTCTATTTAGCTTTAATGGTGAAAAATTTACTATTGATAATTATAAAAAAGTAAATAAATTAGCAGAAACAATTCAGTCAAATCCGTTATGCCGAGATAAACTGAGCATTTCTTTTATTGAACAAAATCTCTTTGAATGGATAAAAGATAGATTTAAAAAAAAGCATGATTTAAATTTCATAACTTTTTTTATCGAAAAAGCACTTTTAAATATTAATAACTTCACCTTTTTCACTCCAATTTCAAATTTACATGTTGTGGAATCATTTAAGATATGTAGCTCTGAAATACGCACTATAAAAAAAGAATATTTTGATGAAATGCAATCGACGAGTGCTTTGCCTAATGAGATAATCACAAAATTTAGAAAAGAGTATCAAGGGTTAGCTTGTGTAGTTACAAGCGTTGAAGCTGAGCCTGATTATGCTTCAGATGTAGCTTTAGAAGAAGCTAAAAAAGTTGTTTCTGTTTTAGCTATATTCTCAAGAGCGACAATAATCCCAGATATAAGATGTATGAGTCAAATTAAAGGACTCGAAAATATTAAATCAGTAACATCATTTATTGGTTTGGGAGAGGAAGCTCCAGTTTTTAGTAGCCAGATGTTAGATACAGCATCAATGGAACCTTGGCTTTTATCTAAAATAGAAGTCGAGAAACTAAAGAACTAGGTATAGAAAAAGTATCCAAATTGATAACTACTAATCAATTAAATAATTTTAAAGAGTCGGCATTAAATTCTTTAATGCTATATTCAAAAGCTGCATTCACTGCCGATCCCCTCGATAAATTAGTTTTTATGCTTTCTTCTTTGGAGAGTTTTTTACTTAAGAATGCTAATGAACCTATCCAACAAAATCTAGCTGAAAGGATGGCTATTTTTAGTCAGGGAAATTTAATTGATAGAAAGAATCTAATTAAGACAACCAGATCAGTTTATGCGCTAAGGTCTAATTATTTGCATCACGGTAAAAATTCAGAAGATACTGAAATAATAGAAGAGTTTATGAAATTTGTTTATTTTTTTACATGACGCTTTTACAAAATATAGATCTGTATGATACAAGAGAAGAATTTCTAAATGCGATTGATGATCATAAAATGTCTTAAATTGTGGATTCAATTACTTTAGAACGTAATCAATGACCAACTAAAAACAGGTAACCGCTAAGGACTTCTTGGTGCGTATTATAGTCCTTTTAGTCTGAATGAGACTACTTCTTAATCAGTGAATTATTAATGATAGATTTAAATAAAGAATTGAATGAGCTCAAAAGCTCCTTTAAAGATGGGAACACATTAACCAGAATTGTAATGGTTATGGGCTTCTTTCTTCTTCTAAGTTCTATGGCGGAACTGTCTGGAAAAATCGTAGCGTGGAAAGGATTAATATTTGATGGGTTGAGGTTTTATCATTCGATTTTCGTTGAACCGATAACTTATCTTTCATCGCATATCGGTTTGAACTACACCGAACTAGAAATACACGTTGCAACAGTTTCATCTATTTGTACTTCTATTGGGATGCGTGTTCAGGCAATGGGCCAAAAAGTAGCGTTCCGTAAGATTAGTGAAAAATACGGGAATGAGATTAAACCTAATTTAATTCCTTACTTGGTCATTGGAGTCTTGATGCCTATTGGTATATGGTTGTGGTATGGCCTTAAAGATCCTGCTATTTATACATGGTGGATTATATTTGCTTCAATATTCCTGCCATTATTTATAATTGTGCCAAAAGTAATTATGTCAAAATTTGGTGGATATGAGTTTTTTGAGAAAGGGAGTTTTAGTTATTTTAAAAGCTATTACATCTATATTTCTTCCGTGCTCCTAATTATATGTATCTTGGCAGCAGTAAACTCTGGCCTTAAAGATAATCGCAAAATGCTTAAAAAACCAATACAGCCGACCGCTAAATCGCTGGCTGATAGAGCGCTATAAATACAAATTTTAATCTAAATCAACATAACAGGTTAAATGCCAATGTCTCTAATGTGGTATAAGTAAATATAAAAGGTCATCGATATTATTTGTTGATATCCAAAATATATAGCGTAGCCACCTGCTTAGTAAACACTCTTTAGTTATTATATTGACTGTTTAATGTGTACGCTTTAGCTTTTATAATACTTAAATTAACGGTGAGTTAATTGAATTAAGCCAGTGCCAATACTCGTTCCATTCATCACCGCCACATTTAGATAAACCCGCTAATTCGAAAGAGTTAGCGGGTTTTTTCGTTCTGGGTCAGATCAAATATTTCTCTCACAGTCAGACTGAAACAGCCCCAAACTTTACTTCAAAACTTACTCTGAAAAACGAACCATGAGTATTGCTCATGTATCAATGAAGTAATATCAATTTTTTTCATAGAATGAACCACGTATAAATACACCTAGCTTTCAACGTTAGGCAAAATTGCCCTATGAAAGAACAAACATACATTCAGGCTTAGTTACCGAAATTGGATATCACATCATCATGAATAAAGATTTTACCTTTAGTATTAAGAACATTCGTCTTAATGAAAACTATCATCCATCAGAAAGCACACGTATTACTACCAACTTTGCAAATTTAGCGAGGGGAGAGAGTAGGCAGCAGAATTTGCGCAACGCGTTGAAGATGATCGATAACAGTTTTAATGCTTTAGCTTATTGGGATAACCCTAAAGGTGATCGTTATTCTGTTGAGCTTGAAATCATTTCCGTTGATATGGCGATAGAAAACAGTGGTGAGGCCTTTCCGTCAATTGAAGTGTTAAAAACTACTATTGTTGATCATCAAACTAACGAGCGCATTGAGGGTATTGTTGGCAATAACTTTTCTTCTTATGTGCGAGATTATGACTTTAGTGTTTTACTTTCTGATCATAATAAAGGTCAAAGTAGTTTTAGCATTCCAGAGACTTTTGGTGATCTTCACGGAAAGCTCTTTCAGTATTTTGTTAATTCAACTACCTATAAAGAGCACTTTAAGAAAACACCGGTTATTTGTTTGAGTGTTTCGGATAACAAAACTTATCATCGTACTGGCAATCAACACCCTTTGTTGGGTTATGAATATCACCCTAATGAGTCTTCGTTAACTGAGCAGTATTTTAAAAAGATGGGCTTGCAAGTGCGTTATTTTATGCCACCTAAAAGCGTAGCGCCTTTGGCCTTTTATTTCTTTGGTGATTTACTTAATGATTACAGTAATCTTGAGCTGATAAGTACCATCAGCACGATGGAAACATTTCAAAAGATTTATCGACCTGAAATTTATAATGCTAATGCCGTTGCCGGTAATTGCTATCAACCGAATTTGAAAAACCAAGATCATTCATTAACTCAAATTGTTTATGATCGAGAAGAGCGCAGTAAGTTAGCTATTAAGCAGGGAAAATTTGCAGAAGAGCACTTTATCAAACCTTACCAAACTGTACTTGAGCAGTGGTCTGCTAATTACGCTTTTTAATAAACTCAAAAGCAGAGCTGTATTTATTCTGAAGAAACGTATTATGAACAATCATGTTATGAACAAAGGTATTATGAAAACATTGACTCCAAAACAACTTTTACCTACATCAACGGCAGGCAGTTTGCCTAAACCATCGTGGCTTGCACAGCCTGAAGCGTTATGGTCACCGTGGAAATTACAAGGTGAAGAATTAATTGATGGCAAACACGATGCATTACTCGTGTCGTTGCAAGAGCAACAACAAGCAGGTATTGATATTGTCAGTGATGGCGAACAAACTCGTCAGCATTTTGTAACTACATTTATTGAGTACCTGAGCGGCGTTGATTTTGAACAACGTAAAACCGTTAAAATTCGCGATCGCTACGATGCAAGTGTACCTACTGTGGTTGGCGCTGTTTCTCGCACAAAACCCGTTTTTGTTGAAGATGCCAAACTGTTGCGTAAGCAAACTAATAAACCTATAAAGTGGGCTTTGCCAGGTCCTATGACGATGATAGATACGCTTTATGATGACTATTACCAAAGCCGAGAAAAACTTGCTTGGGAATTTGCTAAAATTCTTAATCAAGAAGCCAAAGAGTTAGAAGCTGCGGGTGTTGATATTATCCAATTTGATGAGCCTGCTTTTAATGTGTTTTTTGATGAGGTTAATGAGTGGGGAATTGCTTGTTTAGAAAGAGCAATTGCTGGACTTAAATGTGAAACGGCTGTACATATTTGTTATGGCTATGGCATCAAAGCCAACACCGATTGGAAAAAAACCTTAGGCACTGAGTGGCGTCAATACGAAGAAGCTTTTCCTAAACTGCAAAAGTCGAATATCGATATCATCTCGCTAGAGTGTCACAACTCTCATGTGCCAATCGAATTACTTGAGCTTATTCGCGGTAAAAAAGTCATGGTAGGTGCCATTGATGTTGCAAGCGATACCATAGAAACACCTGAGGAAGTCGCCAACACCTTACGAGAAGCACTTAAGTATGTTGATGCTGACAAGTTATATCCTTGTACCAATTGTGGTATGGCTCCTTTATCTCGTCATGTTGCAAGGGGCAAATTAAGTGCCTTAAGTGCTGGCGCAGAAATAGTGCGAAAAGAGCTTTCCAGCAGTAATGAAAATTAGAAGTAGTAATTAATGAGTATCCTTGAATTTATAACAAATAATATCTCTACCTTTTTGGCCTTAGTGTCGACAGGCGTGTTCGCAGGAATTTTAGCTGGCTTGTTAGGAGTAGGTGGCGGCATTGTCATTGTACCCGTGCTATTTTTCCTGTTTAAAAGTTTTGGGGTATCACCAGAGTCAGCGATGCTTGTTGCAACCGCTACCTCACTGGCAACCATAGTTCCCACGTCGATAAGTTCAATACGTTCTCATCGTCAAAAAGGCAATGTAGATTTTACTCTACTTAAACGTTGGGCAGTATTTATTCTTATCGGTGTCATGGGGGGCAGTTGGTTGGTAACAAGAGTTGACGGTACCTTACTTACTGTGATGTTTGGATGTATCGCGATATTATCCGCTTTGAATATGTTATTTAGAACGGGAAAGTCAGCTCTATACAACACCTTACCCGGTAAAGCAGGGCAAACCGTGATGGGTACCTCCATTGGCTTTTTCAGCTCAATGGTGGGGATTGGCGGCGGTACAATTTCGGTGCCATTACTCACCTTGTATAACTATCCTGCTCATAAGGCCGTTGGCACAGCTGCCGCCATAGGGTTAATTATTTCCTTACCCGCTACACTAACCATGCTGATTTTGGGAAGTACACCCACTGATGCACCCGTGGCTACATTTGGTTTAGTTAATCTCATTGGTTTTCTTTGTATTGTGCCGTTAACCGTTCTGTTCGCGCCGGTTGGGGCATCACTGGCTACAAAATTAGATGCGGTAAAACTAAAAAGAATTTTTGCTTTAGTATTATTACTGACAGGCTTACGCATGTTGGCACAATTTATCCTATAGGCTTGGTTGCTTTTCACCTTGTAAATAACTTGTTTGATGAACAAAAGTAATATAACGTCATTAATTGATGAGTTTTGTTCATCAATTAATGATAAACAGGAGTTAATAAGTGTTAGAGAGGATTCATTTAGAAATACTAACCGCAATTAAAGAACACGGAACCTTAACTAAAGCTGCAGATGCATTATACCTATCCCAGTCTGCGTTAAGTCATAGTATCAAAAAACTAGAAGGCCAACTTGCTACGCCAATATGGAAAAAAGATGGTCGAAATTTGCGTCTAACTGCAGCTGGCGAACGTATTCAAACACTTGCTAATAGGGTGTTGCCGCAATTTTCACACACGGAATTATTACTGGATCAGATTGCAAAAGGTGAAATGGGTTCGCTACGTATAGGAATGGAATGTCACCCTTGTTATCAATGGCTACTTAGAGTTATTCAGCCTTATCTAGAGCAGTGGCCAGACATTGATATGGATGTGAAACAGGAGTTCCAGTTTGGGGCTTTAGGGGCATTACTTAGCTACGAAATCGATGTGCTAATTACGCCCGATCCGCTCTTTAAACCTAAAATAGAATACATCCCTGTTTTTGATTATGAACATAGGCTTGTCGTTTCCACGTCTCACCAACTTGCAAAGCAAGATTTTGTTTTACCTGATCAACTAAGCGATGAAGTGCTGTTTACTTATCCTGTAGAGCCATTGAGGCTAGATATTTTTAGTCAGTTTCTCAATCCCGCAAAATGCTCTGTCAAGCAACATAAAAACATTGAAACAACTGAAATCATGTTACAAATGGTGGCCGCAGGTCGAGGTGTTTGTGCTTTGCCCGGTTGGCTAGTCGACGAGTATTCAAAATCAATGCCTATTAAGAGCATTCGTTTTGGTGAGCAAGGGATTAGCAAGCAAATCTTTGTAGGAATTCGCAAGAACGATCAGCATATTGACTATTTAAATGACTTTATCGCCCAAGCTAAAAAAACAGAATAATCAATGAGTCTGCCAACCTAGATTATCTCTGCATATGAATAACATTGAATATTCTGTCATCTTTTACCAAAAGAACAGGAAAATTAGCGATTCATATATCATACTCAATAACAGAAGTTACTTTTTGTATTCAAACTAACAGGGAAATAGTAAGGGGGGCGTTTATCGTTCACTTTTTAAAAGTTAACTGTCAATGATGTATTAGTATGCAACTAATCAGTAGATTCAAATATTTTTCATATTTAATGCAACTTGTAGGGCTACTTTATTTAGTGCTCTTATTGGCAATTGCTTATAAAATGAATGTTTTGCATGACGATATCAAGAATACTCACCTTAATGCCAGTCATTCTAAAAAACTCGCTTATGATCTTTTTCAGTCCTCTGAAGATCTTACTCGAATGGCCCACTCATATGTTTCTACAGGTAAACCTATTTATAAAAAAGCCTTTTTTAATATTCTCAATATCAGAAATGGAATTATTCCACGTCCTAAAGATTATTCTTCTATCTATTGGCATTTATATCTAGACAAGGATATTTACGCTGAGCCTACTAGCGATAAGCCATTAGCCTCGCTTAGGTCACTGATGCTCAATGCTAATTTTACAAAGTCAGAAATATCATTACTTGATAACTCTAAAAGTGAATCTGACAAGCTAGCTTTAATAGAACAACAAGCATTTGCCATTATTGATAACTTAATCGTTAAAGGTGATTTTCAAATGGCTAGTATTCAAAGTAATAAAGCACTTTTATTACTTTACAATGATGAATACATGCAAGCTAAAGAAAATATTATGATCCCTATCAGTCACGTCATAACAAGTCTTGAAGAACGTATTGCAACCAAAGTTAATCGGTCTCAATCGCAAATTAAATATTACATCAATGTATTGTGGGTATTAGCTGTTATAGGGTTAACAGCAGTGATTTTCATAGGTATGTATATTGAACGAAAGTTTGTGCTGCCTTTGTCTCAGTTAAGTAAAACAGATGCCTTAACTGGTGTATTAAATCGCAGAGGCATTGAAGATATAGCTAAACTAGAAATTGAACGTTACCAACGAACAAAAACTGGCTTTTCGTTAATGATGATCGATATTGATTATTTTAAAAAGGTTAATGATGTTCATGGACATGCTGCAGGCGATAAGGTACTGGTTAGAATTGCAAAAATATTTCATAAAAATATAAGGGGCATTGATTCTATTGCGCGCTGGGGTGGGGAGGAGTTTATTGTTATCCTACCTGAAATAACATTTGAAGAAGTACATGCTGCGGCCGAAAGGCTTAGAAAATTTGTTGAAAAAAATAAAGTTCGTATTAGTAGAAAAGTAAGCATAAAAGTTACTGTATCTATTGGTTTAACGAGTTTTAATGAAAATATGAAAAACCTCGATGACATGGTTTTATCTGCAGATAACCAATTATATATGGCTAAAGATGCAGGCAGAAATAAAGTTTGTGTACCAAACGAGTATATGGCCGCCGATTGCTAGCATGTGTTAAATAGAGGATTCCGTCGTTTAAAAAATAAGATTACTGAATAACGTACCTAATCACAGTATAATTGTGATAATCGCATTAAATTACTTAAAGTGCAGTATGACAGAGCAAATAATTCAACCTGAACTCACCATTTCGCAAGTTCCATTAGCGCAAGATAATATTGTCGATTTGAACAAGTTCAGTTCATCAATTCATGAAACAAACTCTGACTCAGCTAAAATAGTGCTTGCTACTTTAAATGCGAGATACTTTCACACCAGTTTTGGTTTGCGTTATCTCTACGCTAATTTAAAAGAGTTACAGCAATGCTGTGAAATCAAAGAGTTTATTATTCAAACTCGCGCTATTGATATTGTTGAGCAAATATTAGCGTCAAAACCAGATATTGTCGGTTTTGGCGTTTATATCTGGAATATTGTTGAAACAACCGATGTCGTTAATTTATTGAAAGTCATCGCACCCCAAATCAAGGTCATTCTAGGCGGGCCAGAAGTTAGTTATGAAACTGAATCGCAGCCAATTGTAAGTTGTGCTGATTATGTTTTAACTGGCGCGGCAGATTTAAGTTTTTATCAGCTGTGTAAAGACATTATAAATAACACACCGCCCGATAAAAAAGTGCTTAACTCGAAACCATTAGAGTTATCAGAAATAGCATTACCTTATCAGTATTATACCGATGAAGATTTAACGCAGCGCTTACTATATGTTGAAGCGTCACGAGGTTGCCCATTTAAATGTGAATTTTGCTTATCGTCTTTAGATAAATCATCAGTTCCCTTTGAATTAACAGTATTTCTTGAACAAATGGAGATCCTCTATCAACGCGGAGCAAGAAACTTTAAATTTATCGACAGAACGTTTAATTTAAACATTAAAACCACGATGCAAATTATGCAGTTCTTTTTAGATAAAATGACGGACGATCTCTATTTGCATTTTGAAGTGGTTCCGGATCACCTACCGAGAAAATTAAAAGAGTTACTAAGTCAGTTCCCTGAAGGTAGTTTACAATTTGAAGTTGGCATACAAACTTTTAACGTGGAAGTACAAGCGAATATAAACCGTAAGCAAAATAATGCTAAGTCAAAAGAAAACTTACTTTGGTTAAGAGATAATACCAGCGCACATATCCACGCCGATCTTATTTTCGGTTTACCTGGCGAAACCTTTGATAGCTTTAAAGACAGCTTTAATCAGCTCTATCATTGTCGTCCGCATGAAATACAAATGGGTATTTTAAAACGGTTAAAGGGGAGTCCAATTATTCGTCATACTGAAACTTTCGATTTACGCTTTAACCCATTACCACCGTTTAATATATTAAGTACCGATAGAGTAAGCTTTGCCACTATGCAGCGAATTAACCGTTTTGCCCGTTACTGGGACATGATTGGTAATTCAGGGCGTTTTAAATACTCGCTGCCGATTATTCTATCTGATAAACCTTTTGATGATTTTATGGCAATTACCGAGTGGATTTTTAATAAAACAGGGCAAATACATAAAATTAACCTGAAAAAGCTATTTGAGCTTATCTCACAAGCGGTAGAGGCTTTATATCCAGAAAAACATCAAGAAGTTATTTCAACACTTGAAGTCGACTATGAAGCAGCAAAACTAAAAAGCTTGTTTAATAGCCTTAAGCTTTATGCAGAGCAACAAGTTGAGGCGGTGAGTAAAAATAATTCATTACAAAGACAGCAACGACATATGAGTTAGCGCTTTGTAATGGAGTAAACTCATATTAGCGCTTTACTCTTTATTGCTTAGTAAAAACCAATAGCTGGTTATTCGCGGGCATTTTATGATCTTCATCTAATACTAAGCCAGCACTAGTGGCCAATGACAAAATAGCTTCTATATCACGAACACCACTATTTATATCCCTGTCTTTTAGCCATAAGTCAAAATTAGCATTACTTTCACTGGTGAATGCTCCTTGGTATTTAAAGGGGCCGTAGATACAAACTCTTGCGTTAGCGGCAAGGTTTTTCTCAAGTGCTTGAAAAAACTTAACCACTAATGGCCAACTAATTATATGTAAGGTATTGGCTGTATATAAGGCATCAAAGCTTTGATTATTGCTACAAGTAGGCCAATCCTCGTTTAAATCCAAAGCGATAGGTCTTTGTATATTCACTGAAAGCTTGTCATCTATCCAAGCGTTTATACCAAGGTGGTTTACTGACAAGTCACTCGTTTGCCACATTAAGTGGGGGAGATGCTTAGCAAAAAATACCGCGTGTTGCCCAGTACCTGAGCCAATTTCTAATACTTGCTTAGCGTTTACGAACGCTTCGCTCAAAATCGTTAAAATGGGATGTTTGTTATTTTCGCATGCTTGAGAGTATGGTTTGTTCATCATTGAGTCTTGTATTTAATGTTTTTTAAAAGGTAGCAATAATTTGCATTGTTCTTGATACGTTAGCATATGTCGTTGCTCTTGCTGGCAAAAGTCTTTAATTGCATCTCTAAATGGCTGGTGCGATATCCAGTGGTAAGAGTGTGTTATTACCGGTTCAAAGCCGCGCTTTATTTTGTGCTCACCTTGGGTTCCGGGGTTAAAGCGTTTGAGTTTGTTGTTTATACAAAATTCTATACCTAGGTAATAACAAAGTTCAAAATGTAAGTTTTTATAAGATTTTGTACAGCCCCAATACCGACCATACAATTGTTCATTATCGTAAAAGAATATCGCGCAGGCGATATCTTCGCGTTCATCACTGGCAATGTTTAATAAAATATTATCAGGCATAGTCGTAACTATCTGCTGAAAAAACTCAATACTTAAATGTGGTTGATGATTACGTTTTAAATAGGTTAGTTGATAAGTTAAATAAAAGAAGTTCAGATCTTGTGGTGTTATTTCAGCGCCTTTCAATTGGCGAATTTTAATACCTTGTTGGCTGATAGATTGCCGCTCTTTAAGGGTGTTTTTCCTTTTACGCGAGGTGAAATGAGCAAGAAAATCATCAAATGTTTGGTAGTCATGGTTAAACCAATGAAATTGTACGGTATTTCGTTGATAAACATCTTCTGGTAACGGAGTCTTAATTTCATCGCAATACAAGATATGCCAACTATTAATATTTTCTTGCTGACAATGTTCAATTAAAGCAGGAAATAAAGCCTGTGCTTGTTGCTCAGTAGATAGACACTTATTACTACTAACCGGTGTAAAAGGAATAGTGGCAACTAATTTAGGGTAATATTCTATGCCATTTTTCTCAAATGCGCTGGCCCAATCCCAATCAAAAACAAACTCACCCCAAGAGTGGCTTTTCAAATACATTGGCATGATAGCTTTCACTTCATGGTTTGAAGAAGCCATTAAATGGTGAGCTTGCCACCCTTGGTTAGCACTAGCTGATTGACTTTGTTCGAGGGCATTAAAAAATTCAAATTGAGAAAAAGGGCACTGAGTGTGATTTAGGTCACTCCATATTTTCGAAGAGATATTATTAATATCATCGATAAAATTAATGGTTAAATCGGTTTTCAATTCGTGATGCTCTCTTAGTTAGTGTCTGATTATATTACCCTTAATCGCCAAATTATAACTACTATTTTTAAAGGTATTATCTGTATATTGTTGTCGAAAACCTTTCACCTCAATTAAATGTTTTATTCGCTATACCTGCTATTTTACTAACTTTGCCGTCATTAATACGCTAAAATGGAGATACTTACCTTTGCTTTGAGCCCTATACATTAATGACTTCAGTTACAACTGACACCAACTTTACCGAGCTTGGTCTAATCCCTCCTTTATTAGCTCGATTAATGGAACTGAAATATCAGCAACCAACGCCTATACAGGCACAAGCTATCCCCAGTGTTTTAGCTGGTCGAGATTTGATCGCGGGGGCCAATACTGGCTCAGGTAAAACAGCTACTTTTGCGCTACCGCTCTTACAGCAATTGTATGGAGCAAAGCCGTTAGCGGGTAAAAACAGCAAGGGTAACTATGCGGCGGGGCTTATATTAGTACCTACTCGAGAGCTTGCCAAGCAAGTTGCTGATAGCATTAAATCTTATGCAGCGCACTTTAACGGTGAAATCAAAACAGTGGCTGTGTTTGGTGGTGTGTCGGTAAATACTCAAATGTTAGCATTACGTGGTGGCACTGATATTTTAGTGGCAACACCAGGTCGATTGCTTGATTTGATCTCAAGTAATGCCATTAAGCTTGATAGGGTTAGTACCTTTATACTTGATGAAGCGGATCGGATGTTAAGCTTAGGATTTACTGAAGAATTATCTTCGTTGTTAGCTTTATTACCTAAGAGAAAGCAAACCTTACTTTTTTCTGCAACATTTCCAGAGCAAGTACAGGCATTGACTAAAACCTTACTGATTAATCCTGTTGAAATACAATTACAAAGTGCAGATAGCAGTACTTTAGTACAGCGCGTATTTACCGTGAATAAGGGTGAGAAAACAGCCCTGTTAGCGCATTTAATAAAGAGTGAACAATGGCGACAAGCGCTTATTTTTGTTAATGCCAAAAATCATTGTGAACATTTAGCGCAGAAACTAGCTAAGCGCGGTATAACCGCACAAGTATTTCATGGGGATAAAGGGCAAGGTGCTCGTACACGAGTACTTGAAGCCTTTAAAGAAGGTGAGGTTGATGTTTTAATTGCCACGGATATTGCTGCCCGTGGTTTAGACATAGATAAACTGCCTGTAGTGATTAATTTTAATTTACCTAGAAGCCCCTCAGATTACATGCACCGTATTGGTCGAAGTGGACGCGCTGGTGAAGTAGGCTTAGCCATCTCTTTGATAGATCATGAAGATTATCACCACTTTCAGGTCATAGAAAAAAAGAACAAAATACGATTAGAACGAGAGAAAATTGAAGGTTTTGAAGTGGATGACATTTACTTATCCGTTGCCGACAAACCCATGGCAAAACCAGAAGGTAGCGGCAAGAAAAAACGTAAGAATAAATCATCAGCAAATGCGGATATCTGGATGAACATTCCTAGCAAGAAGTAGTTACCATTTCTGGTAAAAACGCTAAGCAATTAGTAATTGAATTATGTACTTTTTTTATCATAATTGGTTATAATTATTATATTATTTCCAAACTCAAAAGTTTAACTGTGGCACGTAAAAAAGACAAAAAATCAGGCAAGGGCTCTGCTGGTCAAAACAGAAAGAATAGTGAAGAGTTTTTAAGTAAATATCAGAATAAAAATGACGTTGTCAATTGCCCATCTGGGCTAATGTACCGTGTTATTGATGATACTAACTCAGGTAATAAAAAAGCAACTATTCATGACAGTGTTGAAGTACATCAAAGGTTATCACTTACAGATGGGTCAGTAATCGCGGATACCTATAAAACCAATAGCACGGAAAAGTTCTCTGTTGAAGAAGCTATTGATGGTTTAACTGAAGGATTACAATATATGACTTTAGGTGAGCGTTTTGAATTTGTGATCCCCGCAGACTTAGCATGGGGGAAAAAAGGCAATCGAAGTAAAATAGGTGCTAATGCAGTACTGATTATAGATATTCGTTTAATCGATATATTTTAAAGCAACTATACTGTAAAGACAGTGTTTGAAATTTAGTTTTTGTATAAATATACCACCTATTTATCTTGTGAGATTTTTCATGAAAAAAGTATTAAGTGCTATTTTAATTTTATTAAGTCAAGTGAGTTTAGCTGAAGAAGAAGTTAAAGCATTACCACCGTTAGACCCTGAGTATATGGGGGTTCATGGGATGGTGTTAGTGACACAGGGCTCAAGTATTTATGCCTCTCATTTACCTCTTTATAAAAAGCCTCATAACGTACAACTTGTTTATAAATTGGATAATAATGACTTAGCGGTATTACAAACCGTTAGGGATAGTTCATTTATTACTATCAAACCTAAAGCATTTAATTTACAACGTTTAATGCGTGGTGAAAAAATGATCATACACGCTGATTTATATGCAGGACATTTTGAGCGTGGTGGCATGCTAGTGTATGAAAATATTCCATTGTCTTTTGATAAACAGTTATATGTTCGTACTTTTGACGACATTAAACCTTCAAGCACTAAGCAAGAATATGATGTTATCTCGTTAAGAAAAAACTATAAAATCTATATTCATAGAATTCAGCAAGCACCGAGTTTTGATCATATATTAGGGGTAGATTTAGTTGCCGGTTGTTTATCCCGATTTAATACTTCGTCACCTGTACCCAAAGAAACAGAGCTGCAATACAAATTTCTAAATTGTGGGACGATAAAGCCTTTGTATTTTGAAACAGAGGATTTTCAATAAGCTAAAACGCAATACTTGTGTCCATATTTATACAATAATTTAAGCCCGTTAATGTTAAGCATTAACGGGCTTTCGTTATGTTTTATATAAAATAATGTGAGTGGGGAAAAGCTAAGCTTTAAAACGGAAAACAAATCTATCCGTTTTTCCTCTTACTGAAGGCTCAAAAACCATTTTTGAGTAATCATCGTTTTCATTTTTAAGAAAGTCAGCTTCTGCATCGAGGGTAAAGCCCGCTTCTTTAAATTCATCACGTACAATTTGGTGATGGATACGGTGTAAATCTTTATTATGGTTTGTGGTACCTGACTCCATATCAATTAATCCTAAGACACCGCCAGATTTTAATGACGCTTTTAGGTTTTTTAAAATATCAATACGTTGCTCTTTTGGAATTACGGAATAAAAGTCGTGGTAATTCAATACGATTGTAATAACGTCAATCTGCTTTTTAAGATCAATTTCATTAAATTCACTTTGATAATGCACCACGTTATTTAAACGATTGTTTGCAATGCGTTCATTAAATTCTTTTGCAAAACGGCCATTCATTATTTCCAAAATGAATTTATTATTTTGCGCATAAACTTTACCAGTATCTCCCACGCGATGAGATAAAACCTCAGTGTAATAACCACCGCTAGCTAATATTTCTAGTACCGTCATCCCTGGCTCAACACCAAAAAACTCCATGACTTTATCTGGCTTTCGATTTGCATCCCTTGCTTTATCAGCATCGGCGCGATCGCTTGATTGCATGGCAATCATAAATTGCTTATCACTTAATGTTTCAGCGTGTACTAGCGAAGTTGCTAATAGACTTGTAAAACCTAGTGCTAATAAAGGTACATATAATGTTTTTTTGATCATGGTATTTCCTTTTCAGTGAAGTAATGATTATGTTGGTTTGCGAGTTAGCTGTTGAATAGCAATTGGCTTCAATGGTTTTGACTTGGATTTTGTAAAGAGGGTTTTATCTTTGGCCAAAAATAGTATGACCAATAAACCACTGAAGATATGCCCCGATAAAATACCTTGGTAAAAGTGATCGTTAACTGTGATGGCAACGCTGATCACGTGTCCATATAGCATGCCTTGATAATAATCTTCTTGTAGAGCATAAAATGAACCAATATAAGCAAAAAACAACAAGAATATAATTCTATGTAGCACACCTAAAGTTAAGGCTTGTAACGTTTTACCTTTTGCATTTAGACATGACTGGTAGACCATGATACAGCCTATGGATATGTATCCCCAAGACACCCAGATGAAGTATTGACTGATATAATTTGTGACGTTTTGCTGAGCACAAATTAGTTGAGAAAAGGAAGGGATGTAGTAAAACAAAACCGTCGCAATAATAAGTTGGATAAGGATGATAACTGCAAAAGTGATAATGTAGGCTTGTTTTACACGTTTTGTATTTCCCACCCAGAAATTGCTGCCCACAATGGCAGGCATAGATGTCGTTAGTACCATCGGAATTAATAAAAACAATGCTTCCATTCTTAAGATAAAGGTAAAAGCTGCAACATATGAATAATCAATACTTGCGGCAATAATGGTAAGTAATGACATGCTGATGGGAGTAACTAATTGCTGTAAAATCACAATGACAGCATCTTTTTTATCTGTCGTTAGTTGTGACTTTAATGCAGAGTAGCTTGGCAAGGATAAGTTGAGTTTTCTGGTTAATATAGCCACGGATATTATCGCTAATAGTGAGTCGCTTGTTACATGCACATAGGATAAAGCAGGTAATGCACTAAGGGATAAATCACTTGCAGGGTATAGTAATAGTACCGCTAATATACTTTTAATCGCTAACCAGATGAACATTAAGTTGCTGGCAATAACGCCATGACCTAACGCTCTTAATATAGCGTTTACTTGCCATATTAATGCTAAGAATATCCAGCTAATATACCGCGCAGACATATAATCTGCTTGCTGGTTGATTAAGTTTAGTTTTGTACTCGTTAAGCTAACATCAGCCCAGTGCTCATTGCCCATCAATGATAATAATGTTTGATTAGCAAAAGATGCGAAAAGGGCAAAGATGCAAATAACTAGCACAGTGGTGAATAGCGATGTGGTAATCGTACTGTTTAGCCTAGTTTTTTCTAAACAATTCGCCTTTATTACCTTATTGTTACTTCTAATACTTAGCCCTATGGCTATAGCTGTCATTGCTGTGGTTAAGGGGAGGGTGAAGCCTATTGCGGCTAGCGTATCAACACCACTAAATGATAACAGGCTGGATTCTAACAAGTCGTACATCAACAACGCTAGAATAGCGCCAAACATTGGTAGACTTGTTTTCCATATGAGATGGCTAAGTTTATTCTTATTAAAGCAAAAGGTTTCCGTATTTTCCATTGAGTTTTGTTAGCCATCGATCATTATCTATGACTAGAAGATAGCCTAAAAGCATTTTTCATTTCATCACAGAATGTAACAATTCATGTAGCTTTGCATCTTAATGAAGTAATGAAGCGAATGACTTAGCAGTGAAAAAAATCCCCATCAATTAATGAGACCAACAGGGATATTTAACTACTCATTTTAAGTTAACCAAAGTCACCTGAAATATAACCTAATGTTCGCTGGTCTTTGGGTTGGTTAAATATCTGCGCAGTTTTGCCGTATTCTACTAATTCACCCATTAAAAAGAAGGCGGTATTATCGGCAATTCTTTTTGCTTGTGACATAGAGTGAGTAACAATAACTACAGTAAAATGTTCACGTAAACTAGCCATCATTTTTTCTATGCGTGTGGTTGCAATAGGGTCTAATGCCGATGTTGGCTCGTCCATTAAAATAATATCGGGTTTCATGGCTATAGTGCGTGCAATACACAATCGTTGTTGCTGACCACCTGATAAACCTAAGCCACTGGTGTTTAGCCTATCTTTCACTTCATCCCATAATGCAGCCCGTTTTAAGGCATCTTCAACAATGTCATCGAGGAGTTTTTTATCACTGACCCCTTGGGCACGTTGCCCAAAAGCAACATTGTCATAGATACTCATAGGGAAAGGGTTTGGTTTTTGAAACACCATACCGACTTTCATGCGCAATTGGCGTACATCAATATTACCAAATATACCTTCACCTTCGAGTAAGACACTACCTTGGGTTTTTACCCCCTCAATAAGGTCGTTCATGCGATTTAATACCCGTAATAAGGTTGATTTTCCACAACCTGACGGGCCAATAAAGGCGGTAACTTGTTTTGCTGGAATTGTCATCGACACATCCGTTAGGGCTTGTTTATCACCATAAAACAAATTTAATTTTTCAATTTCAAAAGTATGCATAAGTTTCTCGATAAAATGGGTTATGACGCGCTGAATCGGTTTGAGATTAGCTTGGTTAATACATTGATGATTAACACTAAAATCACTAAAACAGTGGCTGTAGCAAAGGCCATATCCCAATCATGTTGGGTGTATAGCTCTGTGGTTAGCATGTATAGATGAACCGTTAATGTACGGCCTGAATCAAATACTGAATCTGGAATTCGGGCAACCATGCCTGCAGTAAGAAATACTGGCGCAGACTCACCGATAACGCGGCCAATAGATAAGATAAGGCCAGTAACAATACCCGGTAATGCACTAGGTAAAATTAGCTTCCACAACATATAAATTTTGGGGGCACCTAGGGCATAAGAGCCTTCTCGGTAATTCATCGGTACCGCCATAATGGCTTCTTCTGTTGTGCGAATAATTACTGGCAGCAACATTATTGATAAGGTTAATGCGCCAGAAAGTACTGAAAATCCAAGCCCTAAAATACTGACAAAAAATGTCATGCCAAATAAGCCGTAGATTATTGAAGGGATACCGGCTAATGATTCTGTTGCAAAGCGTAATACCTTAACAATAGTACTGCCTGGTTTGGCATATTCAGTTAAGTAAATGGCGCTCATAATACCAATGGGCGCGGCAATACCGATAGACAACCCAATCATATAAACGGTAGCGACAATCATCGGCCAGATCCCAGACTCACCACCTAAACGAGTGTAGTTACTGGTGATAAATGACCAACTAACATGATCCGCGCCATGCATCACGATATAGAGTAGTATCCATAGCAAAAAGGTAATGGTGACTGCTGCGGATCCCCAAACAGTAGCAGTTAAGAGACGATCTTTATTCAAACGTGTGATCATTTATTTAACCCTCTGTCGATTTAAATACATTAATACGGCATTTAATATCATGATAAATACTAATAAAATAACGCCCGTTGCATACAAAGCACTTGCATGAACACCCGTTGCATACGACATTTCTAAAGCGATATTAGCGGTCATTGAGCGAGCAGCTTCAAAAATACCATCCGGCATTGCTGGGGAATTACCCATTACCATAATAACCGCCATGGTTTCTCCTACAGCACGTGCTATACCTAAGATAACCCCAGTTAATATGCCTGAACGAGCAGCAGGGACTTGGACAACAAATATGGTGTAAATATGAGAAGCGCCTAGAGCAAAAGCTGCTTCTTTATAATGTTTGGGCACCGCACGTAATGAAATTTCAGTGACAGTGATCACTGTCGGTAAAATCATAATGGCTAATACTACGCTGGCCGCAAAAATCGTCGAGCCAGAGGATAAACCAAAGCTTGACTCCAGTAATGGCACGATAACCACTAAACCAAAAAAGCCATAGACAACAGAAGGGATACCGGCTAATAATTCAATCGCAGGGCGCATCACCTTCACCAATTTTTCTGGTGCTATTTCCGCTAAAAATATTGCCGAAAGCACGCCAATGGGTACTCCAATGGCTACCGCTATTGCAGTTGACCACAGAGTGGCCATAATCATTGGGAAGATACCGTAAAGGGCAGGTGGTAACCATTCTCGGCCAAGTAGCAATCCCCAAAGACCTGAAAATTCAAAAGCAGGTATAGCTTCCTTGACGATGAAAACACCGATAAATAATAACGAGGTGACACCTAACAGTGCGCAGAGTAATAATAAGCCATGAAAGAGTTTATCTTTCCAAGCGAACCTTGTGCTCGGCGTTAACAAGGATTTTGGCGGTGACTTTGCCTTAGGTGCTAACGGTAAGTGGGATATGTTTAGAGCTGTATTTTTCATAACTATGACATACCTAATAAAAGCAATGACGTAGCTAATAACTACGTCATAAAAAAGTAAGGTTTATTTCATCTTAAAATGAGTTGGCGGGTGTTAGGTAACAGGAACATATCCTTTATCAGCAATAATTTTTTGAGCTTCTGTTGATAATATCCATTGTAAATATTCGCCAGCTTCGTCTTCAACATCGTGTGACAGTAATAAGTTAAAATTACGGGCGATTGGATATTGGCTGCTTTGAATACTTGCAATGCTAGGCTCAACGCCATCAATCGCGATTGCTGTTACTGTTTCATCAACTGTACCAAGTGAAATATAACCAATAGCATTGGGATTACTGGCAACCATGGTTTTAATCGCGCCATTGCTGTTAGCCACACGTACTCGTGGTGAAATGGCAGAAACGTTAATATCATTCACTTTTCGAATTAATCCTAAATTTCCTTCAAAGCCTGCACGAGTGCCTGAAGCTGAATCACGAGTAACAGCGACAACAGGGCTACTGTCGATATTTACGTCTTGCCAGTTGGTTATATTGCCACGATAAATATCTGCTAATTGTTCAACACTTAAGTTTTTTAATTGCTTAGCTTTAGAGGGATGAACGATGACTGCAATAGCGTCATGTGCCATGGGTAATACTTTAATTTTATCGCTAATTTCATCATTGGCTACTTCACGTGAAGCCATACCAATCATTGCGGTACCATTATTAGCAGCACGAACACCTGCAGAAGAGCCTGGTCCTTGAACTTCAACGAAGTTTCCTGTTTTTTCACTATAAGTTTCAGCGAGTACTTCCATCAAACTTGTCATTGAGTTTGAGCCAGTTACGGTAATTGTTTTACTGGCGAATACCTGTGAACTGAAAAGGCCTGTTAGTACTACCGTACTGACTAAAATGTTTTTCAAAGGGTTCATTCTCTTGTCTCCTAATAGGTCACTTTGTTGTGACAGGCGCAGTAGAACAAACTTTTATGACAGTTTTGTGACAGGATTATGAAAAGAATACTAGGTTAACAATCAATAACATAATGCCTAAACGAAGACATCATCAATGTAATTTTCTGATCGTTTTTAACTTATTTTGATACAAGTTTTTTAAATGATGAGGTTAAGTTATGAACTCAAGTCATTAGGTAAGAGAGCGCAGATATGCGCCCTTAATTTAATAGTAAATAATTAGCCAGTGAAAAATAAATGAATAGGCCTGTCATATCAACAATAGTGGTAATAGCCGGACTAGCCACTACAGCAGGGTCTTGCTTAAAATATACGGCTAACAAGGGCAGAACAGCCCCTATTAAAGTGGCAGTGATCACTTGAACAAATAAAGCGAGACAGACACATAACATGATTAACTCAAGACTTAAATTTCCCGGTACATGATGTTCTTCGGTGAAAAACCATACTTTGATCATGGTCACGCCTGCTAATATTAAAGCCAGTCCTAAGCCAATGGCTAATTCTTTAGCAATAATTTTGAAGGTATCTTTTAGTGTCAGCTCACCTAAGGAAATGGCTCTAATAATGATTGAGGCAGATTGCCCACCCGCATTACCACCAGTATCTGAAATCATAGGTAAATAAATAGCTAATATGATGATGTTATCGAGTATAGATTCATAGTGCATTAAAATAGAACCCGACACGAAACCAAGAATGGCGAGACCGACTAACCAGCTAATGCGGTTTCTAATATGATCGATAATAGTTAGGTCTCGATACGAGATAGCATTACCAGAGCCTGAAATACCCATAATACGTTCAAGATCTTCTTGATCTTCTTGCAAGAGGATTTTCATGGCGATTTTATGATTAATAACGCCAACCAGTTTATTGTCATCATCAATAACAGCAATGCTATGTAAATCATGTTCGTTAAATAAATTAGCGGCTATTTCTTTATCTTGATTTTCATTTATGACTAAGTGGTTTTTGTCGGCAATACTATAAACATTGATGTCGTGATCAGCCCTAAGCAATGCAAAGTAGGATATCTTTCCTTTGAGTACGCCATTTTCATCAGTGATGTAACAATCTTGCGGTTGAACGTTTGCGATAGCATTAGTTTTAATTTCGGCAATGGCTTGCTCGACACTAACATGAATTGAAAGTATATGGTGGCATGCGTGCATTAAATGTTTTATTGGTTCAATATTCATATATTTTTTAAACAATTTATTGAAGGAACTAGTGTCAACTATATGAGCCAACACATTTTACCATAACATTAAATAGGCGTACGTGATCAAATTGTAAGCGGCTTATCTGCCTCAGATAAAACTCCCTCATTGCATGAATTTCAGGTACTATCCCACCCATAAACCGTCGTCTTTTGACAATATAAATATCTAAAGCCATTTTTAGTTGGAAAAATTTATCATGCGCGTTGCCGTTACTCAGTTCGCCACTTCTTCAAATCCTCAAAAAAACCGAATGAATTGTATCCGGCTTATTAATGAGGCAGCAAAGTGTCAGCCATCGATAATCGTTTTACCAGAGTATTGCAATACGTTATTTATGGAAGCCCAATCTTGCTACGTAGATCATAATCAAGCATGGAATGAAGCATTAACACTCAATGGCGACTTTGTAGTAGCAGTCACTGAGCAAGCAAAGCAAAACCATTGTTATATCGTTCTTAATGCCACCATACGTCAAGACTCTTCACGGGAACATCAAGATGAAGGTATTAAATCAAACATCAGTGTTACTTCGTGTTTAATTGCGCCAAGTGGTGAAATAATCCATCAAGTGGATAAGCAAGCGTTAACGGATCATGAAAAGAAGTTTTTTATGATGCCTACAAATAAACCTAGGCCGATAAGCACCGCCATCGCTAAGGTTGGACTGATATCCGGTAGCGATATCAGCTCTTTTAAATGCTCACAAACATTATCTAATCAAGGAGCAAATTTGTTATGCCATTCAATGAATACCTTTGCGTTAGATGATAGTGACATACATATTCCTGCTCGAGCTTTTGAAAACAAAGTATTTATAGCCACTGCAAATAAAGTGGGAGCACTGATGCCAGACGAGCACATTGCTATTTTCTCGCAGCAACATGAGATACCTAAGACGTCTTTACAAGGTATTGGCTTAAGTCAGATCATAGCACCTGATGGTAGAGCATTGGCACAACTCTCTCATCAAGAAGAAGGAGTCATTTTTGCCGATATCGAGCTAGAAGAAGCCGAGGCAAAATTTCGCCCTGATGGCAGTGATATAATTGCACAAAGACGTGCTGAGCTTTATCAAACAATAACGAAAAATCCTACCACTTATGAAAACGTGCCAGTCACGGCTAACGTCGCTATATATGCAACTTATACAGAGTACGAGCAAGCCATTGACGATGTTTGTCATTATATTGAAAACAATCTCAGTGATATTATTCAATTGCCAGAATTATTCTTTATTAGCGATAAAACAACCGTTAACGATAGTGAGCAGCTAAAAGCATTAACGTTATTAAGTGAACGACTAGTTGCTCGTATTGCTAAACAGTTAAGACCGTTTCAATATGTCTGTACCAGTGTTGTAATAGAAGGAGAGCATAGAGCAGTATTAATAAGCGAGCAGGGTGTTATAGCATCACAAGCGCAATTACATTTTTGTCAACGTTACCCATGGACACCATTAGGGGATGAAGTCAATGTTGTAGAAATCCCTTTAGAACAAGGGATTATTAAACTTGCTATGTTAACGGCGGATGATGCGAATATTCCCGAACTTGTTAATCTCGTTGCTTCTAAGGGGATTCAACTGCTATTAATGCCTTTTGATATTCAGGAGGCTAATGAAGTCACTCACGCATTAATATCTCGTGCTATGGAGCATAGAATATGCATCGTTGCAGCGACGCGTGAAAAATCGTTAGGTAATCATTTCCCTCATATAAATAAAGAAAACATTATCGGTAATAAGAAAAAAATCAAAGCACCAAAGTCTACTGGCTTAATTATCAATGTCGTTGCAGAATCCTCGATTTTACCTCAATGGCAACAAAGAAAGTTTAATGGATACATCAATCAAACAGTGATTAAACATCAACATGGAAAAATAACTAAAGCAGTAATACACCCTGTTGCGGCTGGTAAAAATATGTAGCTTTACAGTTAAGCCTCTTTAGTATTAGGAATGGTAATAATGAAACACAGGCCAGGCTCACTATTTACCTCAATCTCTATATCTCCTTTTAATTGCTGAGTTACTAAATTATAAATGATATGAGTACCTAGACCTGTTCCACCTTGATGTCGATTAGTGGTAAAAAAAGCTTCAAAGATTGAATCGCTTACTTCGCTTGATATTCCTTTACCATTATCTGCATAAATTATTTGAATATCTTTAGGGGTTGGCTGGATTTTTATATTAATAGTACCGTTTCGCTTTTCGTCAAAGCCATGAATCAAACTATTCATAATTAAATTGGTAAATATTTGAGCTAAAGCGCCAGGCTGGGTATGAAAAGTTAACCTTTCAGGGCAATCAAAAACAACGATGTGTCCTGCTTTTTTTAACCTTGGCTTTAAAGAGAGTATGATATCTTCTATATATAATTTGAGATTAATTGTTCTGCTGTCATCTCTTGTGGTATCAATAGCCACTGATTTGAAACTTCCAATTTGTTCAGAAGCACGTTTAATACTCAATAAAGAAATTGAAAATCCCTCATTAATCACTTCTAAACTACTTGTTAAATTTTGCTTAGTTAATTGATTGTTTTCAATTAACTGTGTTAAATCATTAATCTTATCTTGAATGAGGGTTATACCAGTTAAAGCGGTTCCTATAGGGGTGTTTAGTTCATGCGCAATGCTGGCAACTAGGCTGCCAAGAGATGCCAACTTATCACTTTCAATGAGTTTAGATTGAGTATTCTGTAATTCTATTAAGGTGTTTTTAAGTTCATTATTACTGTCTTGAAGCTCTTGTGTTCGACTACTAACTCTATTTTCTAAGTCTAAATTTAGTTTCCTTACTTTTTCCTCAGCCTTCACTCTATTGATAATTTGAAACTCTAATTGTTTCATGGTTTCTTGAACATTAATCGCAATATTTTTAAGTATGGTTATTTCATTAATTTCTTTTATATTAACTGGTTGTGATAATTCATTATTGTTGAGCATATTACTTAGATAAGATATCAAATCACGTAGCTTAATTGATATTTTCACCGAATATAAAATACTGAAACTAACGGATGATATGATGATAAACAAGGCGATGATTAGTGAAATAATGGCTTGGTTTCTTAGTTCCGATTGCTTTTCATTAATGTGTTGTTGGATAGATTTACTTGCATTGTCGCTTAAGGTAAGTAATTGATTATTCAGTTCATTAAATTTAAGTGTTGATTCATTCATAATGCCAATGGCTAACTTTAAATCGACTGAAGCCGTTAAAATTACATTTGCTGTTGTGATCCGGTAATTGATTAGTTGTGTTTTTATTGAGTTAGGAATTAATTTAGCTAAATCAGGATTTTTAAACTGCTCTTCAATATCATGTATTTTTAATAAATAGCTTTTCCCTTTGTCATAAAATTCGCCTTCATCTTCTATATTTACCGCATCTTCAAGTAAAGAAAATATATTGGTTTGATTAATGGCTAACTGGTGGGCAATAGAGTTGAATTGATATGAAGTCTTCTGCTGTTCGACTTGAAAGTAAGTTAAAATTTCAGTTTGCTTAATACCTAACCGATAAAAACCTACTATGAGTAAGGTCATTGTTAGTAGCGCCATCAAAGGAGCAAGCATTAGTTTCCATTTTAACGACATAAATTAATCCAAAACTAAAATTTACTCTTTAGGTAATAATTGAGACCATCTCGAAGGAGTTATATGACCAATGTGCTCATATGAGGTTCCTTTCGGTTTAAATATATGTATCACGCCTTCAGGTTTTGGCCATATTTTAGTGACCTCTCTAAGGTTAGCTGTATGCGATACCAATACCGTATTAGTATTATCAGGAGGAATTTGTTTCAAATACATTTCTAAGTGGGCCATTAATTGTGATGTAGATGTTGTATTTTCATTCGACGTTGAACGTAATTGTTCATCAATTTCAACTTTATCAAAGGCATAAAGGGCGGTATCGACACATCGACAATAGGGGCTAGAAAACACTTTGGAAACTTTAATGTTTAGCTGTTTGAATGCTTGTCCTAACATTCTAGATTCATTTTTTCCCTGTTCTGATAAATTTCGTTGAGTAGGGCAGTTCCTTAAATCTGTTAAATCAGCATCTGCTTGAGTATGAACCGTAGCCCCATGACGCAAGTAGAGCACATACCCACCTTGCTGCAACATACTAACAAGTGATGTATCCTCTATCTCTTCAACTTTAATGGGCAAGCTTATAATTAAGAACACTAACAAGGTAAAGTTTTTTATTTTCATATAAATACCAAGTAAAAGTCATTAATTTCAGTATAGGTAGCGATTTTGTATTTTTCAAAATTACTAAATTTATTGATGAAACAATACAAATAGGTTTATATTTTTAGCTAATACTAGGGGGGACTTTAAGTTTATTATTCTGTTGCGCTTGAGTCAGAGCACAATTTCGGCGGTTAAAATAGAATGACCTCATCGCACTCTTCTTGTCCTGTTGTCTCAAAAATTAGCCAATAGTAGGAACTATATTGAAAAACCAACAACGCTAAGTTAAAAAAGTAACAAGCAGTTACATTCTTTACGTATCTATATGTTTATAATGAGAAGATAAATGCAGTTGTGACTTTTTAATATCACTAAGGAAAATGATATGAAACGAATATTTTTATTTTTACTGACCAACATTGCCATTATGGTGGTGTTAAGTATTACCCTACGCTTATTAGGGGTAGATAGTATTTTGGCTGAGAACGGCTCGGACTTAAATATTCAAGCATTGGTTATACTTTCAGGTGTTATTGGCTTTGGTGGCTCGTTTATTTCTTTGCTTATTTCTAAATGGATGGCAAAGCGTATGACGGGTGCAGTTGTAATTAAGCAACCGAGCACTAATGTAGAAAAGTGGTTGATGGAAACCGTTGAAAAGCAAGCCAACATAGTGGGTATAAAAATGCCGGAAGTGGCTATTTTTCCGTCCCCTGAAATGAATGCTTTTGCGACAGGAGCCAGTAAGAACAATGCTTTAGTAGCCGTGTCCCAAGGTTTACTTGATAATATGGCACAAGGTGAAATCGAAGCGGTTGTTGGTCATGAAATGAGTCATGTCGCTAACGGCGATATGGTTACCTTGACCTTGATTCAAGGGGTGGTGAATACTTTTGTGGTATTTTTATCACGTGTTGTCGGGCATGTTGTCGACCGAGTTATATTAAAAAATGAGCGTGGCCATGGTATTGGCTATTTTGTCAGTGTACTCGTCTCTCAAGTTGTACTTTCAATACTAGCCAGTACTATCGTGATGTACTTTTCGAGAAAAAGAGAGTTCGTTGCAGATACCGGTGGGGCGGATTTAGCCGGACACCAAAATATGATTAATGCCTTAAAGCGTCTAGCGCAAAGAGAGCCTGAAGCATTACCAGAGCAATTGGCGGCTTTTGGTATAGGCGAAAAAGCCAAGCAAAATTGGTCGCAGTTATGGTCTTCACATCCACCTATTGAAGATAGAATTACTGCCCTAGAAGAAAGAGCCAGACAAAAGCGCTCATAAGTGGTGAATACTATTTTTAAACCAGCATGTTCAATTGATGAGCATTGCTGGTTTTTTTTATTTAAACACAGTGAGTAAAGTTTTATTCCGCTAGTGTTATGGCTAGGGTTATGGTTAAATTTACCTAACGTTAATGTCATCACATCATGTTAGCCGCATTATAAAAAACGATACCAACAAGGCAAGCTTTTGATCAATCTATATCCCGCAAATAAAATGGAAAATTTATTAGCACTGCTGAATAAAATTTCTCAAGTTTCCCCCTTAGGTGTGTTCAACCAAGAAGTCATTATTGTTCAAAACCCCGGCATGCAGCACTGGCTCAATTTAGCGATAGCCAATGAGCGTGGTATTAGCATGAATATTAATTACGCGTTACCGGCGCAGTTTCTCTGGGGGCTAATAA
Organism: Colwellia sp. KS18-150; assembly: GCF_057551365.1. Classification (NCBI taxonomy): domain Bacteria; kingdom Pseudomonadati; phylum Pseudomonadota; class Gammaproteobacteria; order Alteromonadales; family Colwelliaceae; genus Colwellia; species Colwellia sp. KS18-150. Next base: position 237,410 of record NZ_BAAJMC010000004.1, read on the forward strand.
GGACGCTAGCAGGGGATGAAAAGGTACAAGATCAGGCTCCTTACTCAAGGGAGGTGCTCACCTGGCGAATATATGCCTTACTAGCAACGAATTCTGTGCTATCTGATGCTGATTTTGCACCGGTAACTCGCTATTGGCAAACCGAAAATTCAGCGCCATTAAAGCGTTATCAATTAGCCGTACAACTGGCTGATTTATACGAGCAGTATCTTATTTTTAGACCCACATGGTTAGATAATTGGCAACGGGGGGATTTTACTCCGTTAGCAAAAGACTTCTTTGCTCATTTACCAGCTGAAGCGATATGGCAGGGTAAATTGTGGCAGTTGTTAATTGCGCAGCAGCCATACAACCCTGTTGAATTAATTGAAGAAGCTATTGCTAATATTGAGCAAAAGCTCACTGACAGCCCTAATATTTTGCCTAAACGGTTAAGCTTTTTTGCCATTAATACTATGCCGCCTATTTGGCTTGAGTTTATCAATGCGCTGAGCGAGCATATTGATGTTAACTTCTTCCACTTAAATCCTTGCTTCGCTTATTGGGGAGATATTATCAGTGAAAAACAAGCCTTTAAAAAACTCAATGCCTGGTCAGAAGGGGTAAGTGATGAGCATTTATTTGTCGGTAATCCACTGCTTGCCAACCTTGGTCAGCAAGGGCGTGAGTTTTTAGCTTTATTACAAGAATACAGTACCGTTAACGTAGAATTGTTCGTTAAAGCTGGTGAAGGAGCAAAACACAATGCAGAAGAAACTCAACATATTAGCTGCTTACATCAATTGCAAAACGATATTCTTCAACTTGACGATGCTACCAGTGTAGAGCGAAGCTCTTTGAATGTACCACTGGTTGATAATTCCATCACTATTACCAGCTGCCATAGTGCTTTACGTGAAGTTCAAGCCTTGCACGATTACCTGTTACATCAATTTACTCAAGCACACCAAGCAGGCAGTGAGGCGTTAACACCTAAAGATGTTTTAGTGATGTGCCCGCAAATAGAACAATATGCCCCGTATGTTAATGCCGTTTTTACCCGAGGTTGGCAAAATATTGCTGATGAAGTTCCGCCATTACCTTGCTCTATCGCTGATAGAAGCGCCAAGGATAGTGACCCACTTATCGCGGCTTTTATTGATTTATTAGCCTTACCTGATTCTCGTTTTCAGGTAAGTCATTTACTGGCCTTTATTAGGCAAAGTGCCATCGCTAATAAATTTGCCATTGTCAGTGAAGATATCGATAAAATTAGTCTGTGGCTTGAACAAGCTTGCGTACATTGGGGAATAGATGCCGCCCATAAACAACAAGTGCTCGGTGATAATGCCAGCAATAGCTTCACCTGGCAGCAAGGTTTATCGCGCCTTTTGCGCGGTTTTGCCTTTGCCGATCATCAGGCTATTTTTCAGCAGCAGTTATTATTAGCCAATGTTGAAGGGGATGATGCGGTACTGCTGGGGAAATTAATGTTATTTGTCGAGCAGTTACAACAGTTTAGCGTGCAAATAACTCAGCCGCGTACACCACAGCAATGGCAACAGTTTTTATTATCACAACTTGAGCAATTGTTTGCCCGCGGTGATAGCGCATTAAGCATGAGTCATGACATAGATAATGCCTTGTTAATCATCGAAAATGCCATTGCTAGCTTTGTAGAATACAGCCAACAAGCTGACATTACAGAAACAATTGATTTGGCAATTGTAAGTGACTTTTTGAACAGTCATTTCAGCCAAGGTGACTCAAGCCGCCAATTTATGGTGGGGCAAGTCACGTTTTGCTCTATGTTACCTATGCGCAGTATTCCTTTTAAAGTAATTGCAGTGCTGGGCTTAAATGATGGTGAATTTCCCCGACAGCGACAACCACTTGGTTTTGATTTAATGGCGCAAGCTAAAACAAGGTTAGGGGATAGATCACGTCGTGGTGATGACAGATATTTGTTTTTAGAAGCGATAATTTCGGCGAGAAAGTCGCTGTACCTAAGCTATCAAGGGCGAAATATTAAAAACAACAATGAAAAACAGCCCTCATTGGTATTAAAAGAGCTAATGGATTATTTAACGCAAGGCTATGGCTGGCAATTTGACCTTGATAAAGAGAACGATCTTCGTCAAATGGCCATGCAGCCGTTTAGCCAAAGTAATTATCTTCATGATGATGCAAAACATACAGTGCGGGCGAGTTTCGACGCTAATTGGTTAGCGTTAGCTCAGCAAGATGTCGTTGCTGTAGAAGACAGTCCCAGCGCCTTAGTGATTCATGATAGTAGTCTAACAAGTAACGACCATGACACAGCGCTCAATCACTTTAGCTTAAGCACAGAGGCGTTAATTAGCTTTTATCAACATCCAAGTAAGGTGTTTGCTCGTCATGCCCTTAACTTGTCATTTGATCATTACGATGTGCACCTTGATGATGTGGAGCCATTTACTGCAAACTATCTGGACAGTTATCTACTACGCCAAGAATTATTAGCGGCGCAATTAACTGACAATAGCAATGACACGCATACCAGCAACCCAAATAGTGGCAGTTTAGTAGAGAAAGCGTTGTTGACGGCACGTTTATCCGGTAAATTTCCTGATTTACCCAACATGGATGAACATTTTACCACTTGGCAAACGGATAGTGAGCAATTCTCAGCAACGATAATCAATCAAGAGGCAGATAACCCTGAGCTGATTGATTGTCAGTTGAGTATAACCTTGCCTAACGGTATGAGTGTCGAGTTAAGTGCAAAAATGCCGGTTAAGCGTACTAGCGAAGGTGTCAGCCTAGTGTTTTATCGTTGCTCAACAGCCAAAGCTAAAGATTTATTCACCTTGTATTTGCATCATTTAATGATACAGTGTTGGCAAAACCAACACTTAACTCAATCCGGTTATCGAGAAAATATATTAAGTGAAGTTAATAACACCGTCGGTTTTTACTTTAATACCAAAGCGCAAAAAGTGGAGCAATACCGTGTAAATGAGCAAGCTGAGTCTCACGGTAATGCCAAAACACAACTTACAGATCTACTCACCACTTATTTTAAAGGCTTACAGCAACCCTTGTTACTTAACGGCGATATTGCCATGCAAGTCTTTAAAAAGTCTCGCGGTAAATCAGTTGAAATGACCCAAGACCGTTTTGAACAAGCTTGGTGGGGAAGTGAGTCGCTTCGCGGTTTTGCTGACGATCCTTATTTACAATATTTTTGGCCTACTTGCCCTGATATTAGTCTTTACCTTGATGACATTCATCACCATTATGCCGTGTTACATCAACAGGTTGAAAAAATTAATATGAGTAAAAAGCCATGAAGTTGGCGCAGTTAAATGCTGCTGATATTCCACTCGTTGGTAAACATTTAATTGAGGCAAGTGCTGGTACGGGTAAAACTTATAACATTACCCGTATTTATTTACGTTTATTATTAGAGCGTGAATTAAAAGTTGAGCAAATTTTGCTGATGACTTTTACTAAAGATGCCACACAAGAGCTGCGTGGTCGTATTGATGCTTTTATTCGTGAGGCTTTAGTTAATTGGTCAACCTTATCTCAAGAAGAACCTTATTTTAAGGCAATAAGTGAACGAGTCAGCGCTGATAAGGTAGAATTTTTACTTAAACGGGCACTATTATTTTTAGATGAAGCGGCCATTTTTACCATTCATGGTTTTTGTCAGCGGGCGCTTGCAGAGCATGCTTTTGCCAGTGGCTTACCTTTTAACGCCACACTGTCAACTTCTAGCTCAGAAATTGTTTTAGAAGCGTGTCAGGATTGGTATCGACAGCTAGCCAAGAAAAGTGGTGACGATTTTTCACTTATTGCACAGTTTTGGCCTGCGCCCACTAGCTTTATACAAAGTTTTTCTAAAGCTATTTATCAAGAGCATCAATTAAACATTATTGATAGTAGCAAGATTGTCACTGAGTTTACCGGCTTAGCACAACAAGGACTTGAAAACCTAACAGCACATGCCTGTGTTATTGAAGCTGGATTAGTGAGTCATAAAACAGCTGCAGAGCAAGAAAAACGTGGCCAAGCATTAATTTCGCTACAAAACTGGCTTGAGCAGATTTCAGTATGTGACAATGAAGCCGCGTTACTTGCTGCGGCTAACATCGCTATGCCTGATTATTTGCTTAACGGCAATCGTCACCCTAAAGCGTTTAAGGTGCAGTTGGCAGATATTTTAGCCCCTTGTAAAACCATGAAAACCGCTCTTAAAAATTTAGCGAAAAACATTAATAAAGCCAAAGCGTATAAATTGGTGCGCAGTGCTATTTACAGTATTCGAGCGCAGGTAAGTGATAAAAAACAGCAGCTTAACTTGTTAGATTTTGATGATTTAATTTCAACGCTAGCGCTAAGTTTATCCAAAGAGCAGGGGGATAATCCGTTAGCAAAAACCTTATTAGCGCAATATCCCGTGGCATTAGTGGATGAGTTTCAAGATACAGACCCACAACAGTTCTCAATTTTACAAGGGCTTTATTATAGCGAGCGAGCAAGCCTAAATGAAGGCGCACTGTATTTAATTGGCGATCCTAAACAAGCGATTTATGGTTTTAGAGGCGGTGATATCTTTGCTTATTTAGCGGCAAGACACAGTTGTGATCATCATTGGCTGATGGATACTAACTATCGCTCTAGCGCTGATATGATCACCGCTTATAATCAGGTTTTTGTCAGTAATGCAGAGCAGGCTGATGATGCGGTGTTTGGCTACGGGATTGATTATAAGCCAGTTAATGCTGGTAGGGTGATGGCGGAGCAAGATAGTTTAGCTACGGATAAAGGTAAGGCATTACAATTTGTTCATTTTAATCATCAAACTGATGAGATGGTTACCTTAGGACAAGCATGCCCATTGATGGCCATATGGTGCGCTAATGAAATTACTCAGCTATTAACGAGCAAGCAGGTAAATCCACAAGATATAGCCATTTTAGTGCGAGATAATCGCGAAGCGCAATTTATTAAACAGGCGTTACAAGAGGCTAGTTTAGCCAGCGTGTTTTTATCTGATCGCGCTAATTTATTTCACAGTGAGCAAGCACAGCAGCTACTGAGGTTATTAAAAGGTATTTTAGCCCCTGAAAACGAACGTGTGTACCTTGCTTCATTAACTTGTGGCTTGCTAGGTTACGATGCCGTGTCTTTGCATCAATTACAACAAGATGAGCTAGCATATCAAAAGGTTAAATTTGCCTTTATTGATTTTAAAAAGCAGTGGCAGCAGCAAGGCTTTATTGCCATGGCCATTAATGTCATGCATCAACACTTTGTTATTCCGTCCATCAATAAAGATAGAATACTCACTAATATCTTACACCTTTTTGAAATTTTACAAGCCGCGAGTCAGCGATTTTTACAAAGCGAAGAGTTACTTTATTGGTTTGAGCAACAATGTTCATTAGAAACTATAAACAGTGAGCTTGAAGCTGAGTTACGCTTAGAAAGTGATGGCAACCTTATTCGAATTATCACACAACATGGTGCTAAAGGACTTGAATATCCGGTGGTCTTTATTCCTTTTGCCAGTAAACATAAAGATCCGTTAAAATTTGGTAATCAAAACATTAGCTACCTTGAGTATCATGATGAACATGGTCAGTTACAGTTATCCCTTGATGGTGATGACCAAGCGAAAGCGGCAATGGCGAGTGAAGCTTATGCCGAAAGCATTCGTTTGCTTTATGTGGCCATTACTCGTGCTGAAAAACGCTGTTATTTATTAACCGCTCCTTTTGATAAGTATCATTTATCACCTTTAGGTAAAACACTGCAATGGCAAGCAGAGGGTGATATTAAGCAAAATTTAACCGGTTTTATTGATAGCATCCCTCATGCAGCCAGTGTTGAGCAGGTATATTTTGATGAAGTGTGCCTACAAAACAGCGCTACACTCACTAGTGAGGATGTCATCACCGATACACTAACGGTAAGTAAATTTGCCGGTAAAATAGAGCGTGATTGGTGGTTAAGTTCATTCTCGGCGCTAAGTCGTAATTTACGTCATGGCGGCGTATCAACTCCTGATAGAGATGCTGGTTCAGAGCCAAGCACAGGCTCAAACAATAAAGCAATTGCCGTAGCAGATAAAGAGCAACTGCGTTTTGCGCTGGCTAAAGGGGCTCACAGCGGTAACTTACTGCACGATATTTTAGAGCACACTGATTTTCAATTAATGAATTTAGCTGAAGCAAGCAAGTGGCCATTAGTTAAGTATGGCGAATTAACCACGCCGTTTACTCTAGATGATTTAATTACTTGGCTTGAAGAGGTATTGCATACGCCATTAGTTTCATCTAACACAGAGCAGACAAATCAAGCATCAGCATTTTGTTTAGCTGATGTGTCGTTATCGCAATCAATGAGGGAGAGTGAATTTTACTTTCCTATGCAGCAGGCCAGTATGCCGGAGTTAGCAAAATTGTTAACCGATCATCGAAACACAGCTGCAAATAAAAGTACTGCTTTGACAAACAGTGTAAAACTACCGAGTTATCAATCATTAAAAGGTATGATGCACGGCTTTATTGATTTAGTGTTTGAGCAAGCAGGTAAATATTATGTCTGTGATTACAAATCTAGTCATTTAGGTGACAAGTATAGTGATTATCACTGTGCGACACTTCAAATGAATGTTGAAAATAACTACTACGACTTACAATATCTTATTTATAGCTTGGCGCTGCATCGTTATTTAAAACTCAATGTGGAAAATTATAATGTCAGTGAGCATTTTGGCGGTATTTATTATCTTTATTTACGCGGAATGAGCCCTGATGTTCAACATAGCGGAGCGGGAGTTTATTATAGAGAAATTACTGAACATGAACTTGAGCAACTCGATAGCTTGTTTTTGGGTGAAAAAATAATGACCGAGCAGGAGCATTAATAGGATGAGTTTAACGGAAAAAAAATCTGCTCTGTCAAGTTTCTCACAGGCTCAACAGCAGCTTAACGATATTGAGGCTATTGACTATTTCTTTGCTAAAGAAGTGTGTCAATCCTTAGTCAGTGACAATTTATTAAATGAGCAATCTCCAGACTTTGAAACCTTAGCGCACGTTTTTATGGCGCTTAGTGCTAATTTACGTGCTGGCCATACGTGTTTAGCGATTGCTGCTATTGCTAAAACTCACTTTGGCCTAGCTTATGATGAACAAGGGCAGTGTACTCATTTAGGTTTTCAGTTTCCTGAACAACAAGCACTGATTGAGTTATTGCAAGTATTTAACGAGCAAGCGACTAAAGAAAGTTTATTGGTTTTTCACCATGACAATTTATATATGCGCCGATATTTTACCTTCGAAGCAGAATTAGTTGAGGCGATTAAGGGTCGTTTAGCGCCAATAAACACATACTCAGACAATGATATTACACAGTGTCTTGAGCAACTTTTTCCTGAATTGAATAACGCTGATAACACAGATAACCAAAATAATGAGATTGATTGGCAAAAGTTGGCGGTTGCTAATGCCATTAATAAAAACTTCAGCATTATCGCTGGCGGACCGGGTACGGGTAAAACCTATACGGTGACTAAGCTTTTAGCAGCACTACTTATGTTGAACCAATCAACTACTGGTGATTTTCAAGACCAAATGTCAGAACAAGAGAAGAACCAAGCCTTAAATATTGCTTTGGTAGCACCTACAGGTAAAGCCGCGCAACGTTTAAGTGAATCTATTCTAAACGCGGTTACAGGTTTTAAAGGACAGATAGCGGATCACATTTTAGCGACGATTCCCAGTGATGCGCAAACGATTCACCGTTTATTAGGGGTTATTCCTAACAGTCCAAACTTTAGGTATAACCAAGACAATTTATTGCCTTTTGATGTGCTGTTAATTGATGAAGTCTCAATGGTAGATTTACCTATGATGACTAGGATATTTCGTGCCTTAAAAACCGATACCAAGGTAATTTTGTTAGGCGATGCCGATCAATTACCGTCAGTGGCAGTAGGTAGTGTACTCGCTGATATCGCGCCGCGTCTTCATGGCGGCTATAGTGACAATAATGCTCATTACTTGTCACAAGTTTGCCAATTAGATGCTTCCCAGCTTGAAGCTGCCTTTGTAGATAGCAGCGCCAATGATCATTGTGATCACTTAAGCTTATTAATCAAAAGCCGCCGCTTTGATGGCAAAGGTGGTATTGGTTTAATCGCTAGCAGTGTTATTAAGGGAGATATCGATCAAAGTTGGCAGCTACTCAATGATAATATTGGTTTTGTCAAACAACAAAGCACTCAACTGGCACTGGTTGACAGTCATTATCGCAGTTGGTTATTACCTTTAGTAAAACAATATTATCAAGGTATTTCTCAGTGTCAGACTATAGAGCAAGCCTTTGAGCTCTTAACTAAATTTCGTGTATTGTGCGTTATGCGTCAAGGGGAGTATGGCGTTGATGCCATTAATGAATGGATTACTGATTTGCTTTCTTCTAGCAAAAAATTTGGCCAAGAGCGTACGCTTTATCATGGTATGCCCATTATGATCAGTGAAAATAACTATCAATTAGGCTTATATAATGGAGACATTGGCCTTATTTGGTCACCAGAAGATCAAGATAATAACAATAGCCACTCATCATTACTCGCATATTTTGAAGAACAAAGTAAGGATAGTCATGGTGTTAGTTATAAACACTTTCTACCATCACGACTACCTAGCTTTGATAGTGTCTATGCAATGACTATTCATAAAACACAAGGCAGTGAATTTGAACATGTTGCTATGGTTCTACCTTCCAATAGCAACAACCCATTATTGAGTCGTGAATTACTGTATACAGGAATTACCCGAGCTAAAAAATTACTGACTATTGCTAGCAATAAAGAAGTTTGGCAACAAGGCGTTAATAAAGTCGTCAAGCGTCATTCAGGTTTAACACTGAATTAATGGCTTACCTTACAAAACAAAATATCTCTTCATCTTTTTATTTGGAAACTTACCATGCAGTTAATTGAAATAGACAAAACCATTTATCGAAAAAACTTAAACATAGTTATCTATAGTTTTATTGCCACGTTATTGGTATTAGCGTTAGCGTTCGGCCAGTTACTTATTTTAGGTTTTGGCGAGGAGGGCGTTAGTAACTTTAAATATAATTTACTGGGGGTGATTTTAGCTTTATTAGCTTGTGCGGCGATTTTACATAGTGTTAAAAGTAAGGACTTTTTCAATGAGATCTACTATGTTTGGCAATTAAAGCAGCTACATAACAGTATATTTAGAAAGTTAAAGAAGATTGAAGTTGCAGTAAAAAACAATGAAGAAAGTGCCCTAATTATTTTGCTTTTTTATTATCAAAGTTTAAAGCTTGTTTATTTGTTAGATGATAATACTTTGACACTGTCAAAAGTTAACGATGATTTAAATGAAGTAAATGAGATTATTGCTAACAATGACTTAACTATCACAGCTGAGCAGTTTGATAAAAAGTTATTGAAGCAGTACAGTTAATCATTACTTTTCAATGAACAATATTAAATTTTAGACACAAAAAAACCAACACTGCTATTAGCATGTTGGTTTTTATATTAAGTCGTAAGACTTAACGAATAACTACCCCAAAAACTTTAATTTAAAAGCGTTAGGCTCAGTAATTATCTAGCGCGGAAAATAATGCGACCTTTCGATAAATCGTATGGTGTTAATTCAACCGTTACTTTATCGCCAGTTAAAATACGAATGTAGTTTTTACGCATTTTACCAGAAATATGAGCGGTGACCACATGGCCGTTTTCTAGTTCTACTCGGAACATAGTATTAGGTAAAGTGTCTAAAACCGTACCTTGCATTTCAATATTTTCTTCTTTCGCCATGGGGCGCTAAACCTCTATATGTTGTGCAATTAAGCTAAATATCTAACAGTATGTTAAAATTTTCAGCCGATAAAAAAAGCTGCGCGCATGATGCCTAATTGCACGGCTAAAGTAAAGCTTTGCGCTTGTTTATTTATTATTCTTTGTTGTTTCACTTGGTTTTTGGCTACTGATTGAAGAAACAGCCTTTTTTTCAGTCAAAAACCAGTGACCATTTTCAAATATTTCGTGAGGAAAATAACGAGTTTTATAGTTCATTTTTACACATTCCTCTATTTGATAACCTAAATAGAGATAAGGTAAACCTAGCTGCTTACTATGTTCAATTTGCGTTAAAATTGAAAATACACCTAAGCCGTGAGCTTTATAATCAATATGATAAAAAGTATAAACTGCAGATAATGCGTTAGCTAAAACATCGGTAACCGCCACACAGATTAGCCTTTCTTCATCACCAACTTGGTGCCAAGTCTCTATAAAGAGTTGTTTACTAAGTTTACTGGTGAGGAAGGTTTGAAATTGCTGATAATTAGCAGGGTACATACTGCCATCTTGGTGACAATGATTTATATATCGCTCGTAAAGCGGGTAGTAAGAAGGTTTCAGCTCATTGGAGTACTTTATTATAAAATCGCGATTACGCTTTTTCGATCTTTTCTGGCTTTTAGAGCACTGAAATTCATTAACTAATACGCGTACTGATTTACAGGCATTGCAATGGGGACAATGAGGGCGATAGCTTTGATCGCCGCTACGTCTAAAGCCCTCAGACATAAGTAGGCTATAACTTTTACTATTTTGTAAGCGCTCATCCACTGCTATCAACAAGCGCTCTTCATTCTCAGAGATGTAACTACAAGGAAAGGTTTTTGTAATACCTACCTTAAAACTAGTGTCATTCATACTGCTACCATCATCACTTAGATAATTTTATTGGCAGGTTGAGCTTTAGCTCTCTAGGTTGCCAAAAATCATCAGGGACTACTTTAGTTATAGCAGTTTCTTTGCAAGCAACAAAGTCATCACGTGAAATTTCTATTGCTCCCATGTCTGCTAAAAAAGGATTGAGTAGCTGACAATCAATAAACTCAATGTCCAGAGATGCTAATAAGTTAGCAAGTGATACTAAAGCAAATTTTGACGCATTAGGCGCAGTATAAAACATTGACTCACCAGAGAAAAAGCCATTGATGGCTACGCCATATAAACCACCAACTAGAATTTTATCACCACTATCGTCATGGTTTTGCCAAACTTCAATTGAATGGGCAAAACCTAACTGGTGAAGTTGGCAATAGGCTTGCTCCATTTCATCAACAATCCAAGTATCATCATTACGAAAGGGAGCATCAGCACAGAGTTCAATGACCTCTTCAAAAGCCGTATTTAAGGTAATGTAATAAGGGGACTTTCGAATTGATTTTGCTAAGGTACGATTAACTCGTAAATTGTTTAGTTTAATGATGGCGCGTGGATCAGGTGACCACCACATAAGCGGGTCGCCTTCACTAAACCAAGGGAAAATCCCTTGTTGATAAGCTTTAATTAAGCGTTTAGGTGATAAATCACCACCTAAGGCTAATAATCCATTTGGCTCTTTTAACGCACAGTGAAGTGGCGGAAAAGCCAAATGGTGTTCATCAAGTTGATATAGCACTTTATCTTAATTAAAGCCTATTGAGCATCTAGGTAGCGCTCGGCATCTAATGCTGCCATACAACCGGCGCCAGCAGATGTGATCGCTTGACGATATATGTGATCAGCTACATCACCCGCAGCATAAATCCCTTCAACACTTGTTTGTGTTGCATTACCTTGGGTACCACTTTGAATCGTTAAATAACCATCTTTCATCTCAAGTTGGTCTTTAAATATATCAGTGTTAGGCTTGTGACCAATGGCAATAAATACACCAGCAACGTCTAGCTCTTCAGTCGCTTCAGAATTTGCATCTTTTAATCGTAAACCGGTTACGCCCATGTTATCACCTAAGACTTCATCCAAAGTGCGGTCGGTGTGTAAAACGATATTACCGTTTTTAACTTTTTCGTATAAACGATCCGTTAAAATCTTTTCACTTCTAAATGTATCACGACGATGAACTAAGTGAACTTCGCTTGCGATGTTAGATAAATATAAAGCTTCTTCAACAGCAGTATTACCACCACCGACAACAGCAACTTTTTGGTTTTTGTAAAAGAAACCATCACAGGTTGCACATGCTGAAACACCTTTACCCATAAAGGCTTCTTCAGAAGGTAAGCCTAAATATTGTGCTGATGCACCAGTACAGATGATAAGTGCATCACAAGTGTATTCGCTGCTGCCCGTTAATTTATAAGGCTTAGATGAAAAGTCTACAGATTCAATATGATCAAAGATTATTTCAGTATCAAACTTTTCAGCATGCTTTTGCATACGTTCCATCAATGCTGGACCTGTTAAATCATCTGCATCACCTGGCCAGTTTTCTACATCTGTAGTCGTGGTTAATTGACCACCTTGTTGCATACCTGTGATCATTACTGGTTTTAAATTTGCGCGGGCAGCATATACTGCTGCAGTATATCCAGCAGGGCCTGAGCCTAAAATTAGTAGAGGGCAGTGTCTTACGTCGCTCATGATTTCTCCAAGAAAAAATAATTCATTTCAATATTAATTGGGATGATAAGGAAATAAAGCAAGGGGGTAAATAACTTGTTTGTTATAAGCTAAACAAAAAAAAGAGCGCATTTTGCAAAAGTGTAAGCAAAAGTGCGCTCTTTAACTATTGTTTTAAGCAATAGTATTTAATTATGTTATGAACTACTGTGCATTTAAAGCTACTTCAGGAGCAACATAATCATAACCTAAAACATCAGCTACAGGTTTATAAGTAATTTTACCCGCAGCGACATTTAAACCCGCTAATAAATGTTCATCTTCTAATAATGCTTGTTTAGCACCTTTATTAGCGATAGTTACTGCGAATGGCATGGTAGCATTCGTTAATGCCATCGTTGACGTACGAGCAACACCACCTGGCATATTTGCGACACAGTAATGTACTACATCGTCAACAACATAAGTTGGCTCTTGGTGAGTTGTTGCTTTTGAAGTTTCAAAACAACCACCTTGATCAATAGCGACATCAACAATAACAGCGCCTTTTTTCATCATCTTGATATGTTCTTTGGTCACTAATTTTGGCGCTGCAGCACCAGGTATTAATACCGCGCCAACCACTAAATCTGCTTCAACAATTAAATTGTTCATAGCGTCAGCAGTTGAGTATACCGTTTTTAATCTTCCGTCAAACTCAGTGTCTAATTGACGTAAGCGGGGTAGTGAACGGTCTAAAATTGTCACATCTGCTCCCATACCAACAGCCATACGGGCAGCTTGTGTACCAACAACACCACCACCAATAATAAGTACTTTTGCTGGAGCAACACCCGGTACGCCACCAAGTAAAGCACCTAAACCACCTTGGGCTTTCTCTAACGCATGAGCGCCAGCTTGAATAGACATACGGCCAGCAACTTCTGACATTGGCGCTAGCAGTGGTAAGCCGCCACTTGCCGCTGTTACGGTTTCATAAGCGATACAGGTTGCGCCAGAAGCTACTAATAATTCAGTCTGTTGAGGATCTGGTGCTAAATGTAAGTAAGTAAATAAGATTTGACCTGGACGAAGCATGTTACATTCTACAGGTTGTGGTTCTTTCACCTTAATGATCATATCGGCGGTAGCAAATATTTCTGCTGCACTATCAATTATTTTTGCGCCGGCTGTAATGTATTGCTCATTATCAAAACCAATGGCTGCTCCACCGTTATTTTCAACAATCACGTCATGACCATTTACTGTTAACTCTTTCACACCTGCTGGCGTTAAACCAATGCGGTATTCGTGGTTCTTAATTTCTTTAGGTACACCTATAATCATAATAATCTCACTTATTGCTAACTCATTGTAATAGCTCGTTACCAAGCTTTATTTTATATGTGACTAGTATATTGCTAAATTATCAGAATAACCTGTCGTATATCTAGGTTCAGCGATATATAATGCTATTGTTGGTGTGTTTAATAGTTTTATATATAAGAGGTTGGTGATGGCAATAAAATCAATAGATCGAATTGATAAAAACATTCTTTTTGAATTACAAAAAAATGGTCGACTGTCTAATGTCGAATTATCCAAACGTGTTGGTTTAAGTCCAACACCTTGCCTTGAACGGGTGAAGCGTTTAGAAAAAGAGCAATACATCACTGGTTATCAAGCTAATTTAAACCCCATTAAATTAGATTTAGCTTTACTAGTGTTTGTCGAAATCACCTTAACTAAAACAAGTCCTGATGTATTTGATGATTTTGCCGCAGCAGTTCATGAACTTGATGTTATTCAAGAGTGCCATTTAGTCTCAGGTGATTTTGATTTTCTTTTAAAAACACGCGTAAAGGATATGCTCGCATATCGACAGCTTCTAGGGGACACTTTATTAAAGTTGCCAGCAGTGAGTGAAAGTAGAACCTACGTGGTAATGGATGAAATTAAATCCACTAATATGTTACCAATCAAGCGATAATTTGTTACTTTACTCTTTATAGTTTTACATTCATTTTATATGAACTTTTTCCATGGAAATTTAATTGTCTTCAGACCTTATGAAAAATACTGATGAAATCTTTGATGAATCGACCGATAGCCCGATTGATGAATCTGCTACAACTAAGCTAAGCGGCGTTCAACGTCTACTTGAAACCGGCTTACTTTTCTTTAGCGTATTTGCGATGTTTTTGATGTTAGCATTATTTAGTTTTGACGCTGCAGATCCAGGTTGGGCTCAAACAGGCTATCAAACACCAGTAAGAAATTTAGGCGGAGCAGTTGGAGCCTACCTTTCTGATTTATTACTTAATCTATTTGGCTTTCTCGCGTATACCTTACCCTTTGTTGTCGCCATTTTAGGGTGGTTGTTGTTTCAAAAATTTCACCAGCTAATGCAATTAGATTACCTGACGTTAGGCTTGAAGCTAATTGGCTTTTTTATGTTTTATTTAGGTATTACATCATTAGCGAGTATGAACTTTGATGATGTCTTTTATTTTTCTGCCGGTGGTATTTTAGGTGATGTGTTAAGTAATAGTTTTTTACCTTATTTCTCTTTCGTTGGCTCTACGCTCATTTTCGTCATGTTCACTTGTTCCGGTTTTGTTCTACTTACCGGTTTTTCTTGGTTAAATTTTATCGATAACATTGGCCGTTATACCATAGCGGGTATGGTATTCATTCAACATTTACCACGCTATATAAAAGACAAGTTTGGTGTGGCGCCTTCAGATGTTCAAATCGACGTGGAGCCAAAAGAAGAAGCTATTCAAGCTGAGAAAGCCACTAAATCTTTACCTAATATCTTTAGTACTAAGAAAGCTGAAGATAAGAAAGAAATTGAAGAGGTGATTGAGCCTTTCGTTGATATTGACGAATTAATATCAGGTCCTATCTCAGGCAATGTACAAGAGCATGTCAGTGAAACTGAAATTACTGCAGCTTTTGCGGCAGTTGAAAAAGTAAATGTTGCTGATGATAAACAAGAAAAGCGTCAACAAGCCGTTGTTAGTAGCACTGATTCTACACAAGTTAACTTGGTAGTAAATGAAGACGAGTCTTTTGAGGGGATGCCTTCTATTGATTTACTCGATAGACCGGATAAAGCTAAAAACCCAATCAATCAAGAAGAGTTAGAACAGGTAAGTCGTTTAGTGGAAGCTAAATTATTAGACTTTAAAGTCCAAGCGCAAGTGGTCGCTGTTTATCCTGGCCCTGTAATTACACGTTTTGAACTTGATTTAGCCCCAGGTATGAAAGTAAGTAAAATTACTTCTTTATCGAAAGATTTAGCAAGGGCACTTTCTGCTATTAGTGTTCGTGTCGTTGAAGTTATTCCGGGTAAGTCAGTAATCGGTCTAGAACTACCTAATAAACATCGTGAAATCGTTCACTTAAGTGAAGTTATCGCTTGTCCAGCCTTTGAAGAGTCATCTTCATCGTTAGCCATGGTTTTGGGTAAAGATATCGCTGGTGAGCCAGTGGTCGTTGATCTAGCTAAAATGCCGCATTTATTAGTAGCGGGTACTACAGGCTCGGGTAAATCTGTTGGTGTAAACACCATGATTGTTAGCTTATTGTATAAGTCAACGCCAGAAGATGTTCGCCTGATCATGATTGATCCTAAAATGCTTGAGCTTTCGGTGTATGAAGGCATTCCTCATTTACTTGCAGAAGTCGTTACTGACATGAAAGATGCCGCAAATGCATTACGCTGGTGTGTGGGTGAAATGGAGCGTCGTTATAAATTAATGTCTGCGTTAGGCGTCAGAAACCTTAAAGGCTATAACAAGAAAGTACTTGGGGCAATAGAAGCTGGAGAGCCTTTAATCGACCCAATATGGCAACCTAGCGACGGGCTCGATCAAACACCACCATTATTAGAAAAATTACCGAGTATTGTTGTTATCGTGGATGAGTTTGCTGACATGATGATGATTGTTGGTAAAAAAGTTGAAGAATTAATTGCTCGTATTGCTCAAAAAGCACGAGCGGCAGGTATTCATTTAGTGCTTGCTACGCAACGCCCTTCAGTTGATGTAATCACAGGTTTAATTAAAGCAAACATTCCAACTAGAATGGCATTCCAAGTATCGTCAGGCTTAAACTCACGTACCATACTTGATCAACAAGGTGCTGAGCAGTTATTAGGTATGGGGGATATGTTGTACCTTCCACCCGGAACCGGTGTACCAACACGCGTACATGGTGCTTTTATCGACGACCATGAGGTTCATGCAGTTGTTAATGATTGGAAACAACGTGGTGAGCCAAATTACGTTGAAGAAATTCTAGCCGGTGGTAGTGATGAAGATATGCTACTGCCAGGTGAGCAAGCGGAAGGAAGCGATGAAGAATTAGATGCTCTTTATGACGAAGCTGTTAATTTTGTTACAGAAAAGCGTCGTGTTTCTATTTCAAGTGTTCAAAGACAATTTAGAATTGGCTATAATCGTGCTGCTAGAATTGTCGAACAAATGGAAATTCAAGGTGTGGTATCTACAGCAGGGCACAATGGTGCTCGTGAAGTGCTAGCGCCGCCTCCGATTAGAGATTAATATCAAGCTTTATTAACATAGCAAGTATGACTTGCTAGATAGAATTTAAGTAGTGTATTTATGAAAAGAAAAATTTTAGCTAGCGCTTTAACCGCGTTAGCTTTTTGTTGTTTAAGCCCAAATACTTTTGCGCAAGATGGTTACACACCCAAAGCTGAAGTAGCAGTGTCTGCAAGTAAAAGTACATTGATTGCTAAATTAAAATCCTTAGCGTTTTTTACAGCCAATTTCACGCAACAGGTATTAAGCGATTCGGGTCAAATTATCGAAGAAAGTACAGGGAAGCTTGCAATCAGTAAACCTAATTTAGCTAATTGGCAGGTGTTAACGCCTGATGAGTTATCTATAGTCTCTGATGGTGAAGATGTTTGGTTTTATAATCCTTGGATTGAACAAGTCAGTATTTACTCGTTATCATCGGCAATCGCTCGTACGCCTATTTTATTGTTAACTAATAATGATCCAGCGTTATGGCAGCAGTATAATGTTGAACAACTGCCTAGTGATAAACACCAAAATACTTTTGTGATCACGGCTATAGATACGAATAGTCAAATTAAGAATTTAACGCTAGTTTTTGATGCCGAGCAATCAGGCGGTCAGTTAAATGCTTTTTCTTTTCTTGATGCTACCGGACAACTGAGTCAAATTACATTAACAGCGTTCAATCAAAAGACTTCGCCAAAACCAAGCTTGTTTAAATTTGTCATTCCTGAGGATACTCAAATAGATGATCAAAGATAATATGGTCAACACATTTTTAGCTGATAAAAAGGCTTAACTTTGACTCAAGAACATCAACAAGCAAGTTTATTATCTTTTGATGATGACTTATCTCAAACATCTGACAAAACTATAAGTGCAAACAGCCAAAAGCTCGCAGCACCTTTAGCTGCTAGGATGCGCCCGTATGATTTATCTGATTATGTTGGTCAGGAGCACATTCTAGCTGACAACTCACCATTACGGTTGAGTATTGAAGATGGTCATTGCCATTCGTTGATCTTTTGGGGCCCTCCGGGTAGTGGCAAAACCACGCTAGCAGAAATTATTGCTCATCATGTTAATGCTAAAGTCATACGATTATCTGCGGTAACTTCTGGGATCAAAGAGATCCGTACCGCCATTGAGCAGGCTAAGGTCAGAGCAAGTAACAATATTGATGATAATTTAACGGTACTTTTTGTTGATGAAGTCCATCGTTTTAATAAATCACAGCAGGATGCTTTTCTTCCGTATATTGAAGATGGCACCATTATTTTTATTGGCGCAACAACTGAGAACCCAGCTTTTGAATTAAATAAGGCCATCTTATCTAGAGCGCGTGTTTATACATTAAAAAAACTGAATGCTTCCGCATTAAGTAAAGTATTAAATCGTACAATTACCACGCTTGAAAATGAGCAAAATATTAGTATTTACCTCGATAAAGATGCCAGACAAAGTTTGTTAAATCGAGCCGATGGTGATGCTAGGCGATTACTTAATCTTTTAGAGAATTGTCTTGATAGTGTCGCTGTTGAGCAAGATAAAAAACTAATCACCGTCAAGCTAATTAGTCAGGTTGCTGGCTCTAAAGTGGCTCTTTATGATAAAGGTGGCGATGCTTTTTATGATTTAATTAGTGCATTTCATAAATCTGTTCGCGGCTCAAGTCCTGATGCGGCATTGTATTGGTATGCTAGAATTTTAACTGGTGGCGGTGACGCACTGTATGTAGCGAGAAGATTATTAGCGATTGCCAGTGAAGATATTGGTAATGCCGATCCTCGGGCCATGCAATTGGCGA
Source organism: Colwellia sp. KS18-150 (assembly GCF_057551365.1). Taxonomy (NCBI): domain Bacteria; kingdom Pseudomonadati; phylum Pseudomonadota; class Gammaproteobacteria; order Alteromonadales; family Colwelliaceae; genus Colwellia; species Colwellia sp. KS18-150. The sequence goes on from NZ_BAAJMC010000004.1 coordinate 256,188, forward strand.
TAAATGCTTGGGATACTTATCATAGAGTAGGGCCAAGTGAAGGCGAAAGAGCCATAGCACAAGCTACGGTTTATTTAGCCTTAGCACCAAAAAGTAATGCAGTTTATATGGCTTTTAGTCAAGCTAAAGAGTTAGCAAAACAAACTTCTAGCCTAGATGTACCTGAGCACTTAAAAAACTCAACCAGTAACATAACCACTGAGTTAGGTCATGGTGTAGAGTATCGATACGCGCATAATGAAGTGAATGCTTTCGCAAGTGGTGAAAACTATTTCCCTGAAGCTTTAGCTAATGCTTCAGGTTATAATACTGAGTTATACCAGCCAAGCGATAGAGGTTTAGAAAAGCAGCTAAAAGAAAAGCTCGAATATCTTAATCGATTGAATCAAGAGAGTAATGAAAAACGCTATGACTAATACCGTTAGTAACTTTACATTATACGCTTTCGTAGCACTTGGCGGTGCTTGTGGTGCTAGCTTACGATTTTATATCTATCAATTAGTGCTAAATTGGTTAGGAAAAGGTTTCCCTTTTGCCACCTTGGTGGTTAATATCACAGGATCATTGGTGATGGGAACACTATATCAGCTAATTGAACATGAATTATTAGATATTCATGTTCACAGAACGTTATTAGGTATAGGTTTTTTAGGTGCTTTTACTACCTTTTCCACATTTTCGTTAGACACCTTGCTGTTATTACAACAAGGTGATGTGCTTAAAGCGGGCATTAATGTTTTATTAAATGTCTCTCTTTGTATAGCCGCTGCTGGGCTTGGGATGTATATCGTTTCAACGATAGCTAAATAAACTTATTGCTCTATGTTATATGAGTAGTAAACAAACAGATAAACAAACAGATAAACAAATTAATTTAATTTCAATCAGATAAATACGTGAATTATTATGCTCGACGCAAAACTACTTAGAACAGATTTAACAGACATCGCGACTCAACTAAGCAAACGTGGCTATACCTTAGATACTGAAAGCTTAACTGCCTTAGAAGAGCAGCGTAAAGCGATACAAATTAAAACTCAAGAATTACAAAGCGAGCGTAATAGCCGCTCTAAATCCATAGGCCAAGCTAAAGCTCGTGGTGAAGACATTGCGCCATTACTAGCAGCGGTAAGCCAATTAGGTGATGACTTAGACGCAGCCAAAGCTGAGCAAGATGAAGTACTTAGTAAAATCAATGATATCGCTAGCGCTATTCCTAACTTACTCGACTCTTCTGTACCGGAAGGGGCTGATGAAGATGATAATGTCGAAATCAAGCGTTGGGGTACACCACGTGAATTTGACTTTGAAGTAAAGGACCATGTTGATTTAGGTTTTGCTGTTGATAAAGGCTTGGATTTTGAAAGTGGTGCCAAATTAGCGGGTACTCGTTTTGCCGTTATGCGTGGAAAAATAGCGAAATTACACCGCGCGTTAGCTCAATTTATGTTGGATATGCATACTCAAGAACACGGTTATCAAGAAATGTACGTTCCTTATCTAGTTAATGCTAATTCATTGTATGGTACAGGACAATTACCAAAATTTGGTGAAGATTTATTTCATACTGATTTATCAGGGAAGAAGTTCTCTTTAATTCCTACCTCTGAAGTACCACTTACTAATATGTACAGAGATGAAATTGTTGATGAAGCAGAGTTGCCTATTAAAATGACGGCACACACTCCTTGTTTTAGAAGTGAAGCGGGCTCTGGTGGTAGAGATATCCGTGGTTTAATACGCCAACATCAATTTGATAAAGTTGAAATGGTGCAACTCGTTAAACCTGAAAACTCTTTTGATGCCCTTGATGAGCTTACAGGTCATGCTGAAGCTATATTAGAGAAACTTGAATTACCATACCGTACCATGGCGCTTTGTAGTGGTGACGTTGGTTTTAGTGCTACCAAAACTTTTGATTTAGAAGTTTGGTTACCAGCTCAACAAACTTACCGTGAGATTTCTTCTTGTTCAAATATGGGAGCTTTCCAAGCTCGTCGTATGCAAGCACGTTTTAGAAATAATGAAACCAATAAACCTGAATTACTACACACGCTTAATGGCTCAGGCTTAGCGGTAGGGCGTACATTGGTCGCTATTTTAGAAAATTACCAACAAGCTGATGGCAGTATCGATATTCCTGCAGCTTTACAGCCATACATGAATGGTTTAACCAATATATCTTAATAAAATTGGTTTAATGAACATTAAAAAAGCGTGGTATTTACCACGCTTTTTTTTGTTGCTCTTTGCAATATATTTTCACTGAACGGGTCTAATATAGCAATCCACCTTCATTAATTCATATTCAAGGAAACACCTTTTGTTACGTAGTTTTATTATCCAAGCCCTGATCTTCTTTTTAGCGTTTCAAGCGATTTCGTTTTTTCGTGAAACTAGCATGTTATCTAAAGAAGTTGAGTTAGCAACTTTTGATCCCCAAGTTATTGAAAATGTGCCAACATTGATGGGAGACACCATTAAATTAGCGGCACAAGGCAAAACTACGGTTATATATTTCTTCGCCCCTTGGTGCCAGGTTTGTCATGTCAGTATTGGTAATCTACAAGCAATATACGAGAAAAATGAATCATTAGAAGTAATAGCGGTAGCGATGGATTACTCAAGTATTGAAGAGGTAACAAACTTTACCAAAAGACACCAATTAACTTTTCCTATCGCGCTTGGTAACGAGTCGATTAAAGCTGTTTTTTCAATAAGTGGCTATCCAAGTTACTATGTTATTAGTAAAGAAAATACGATTATTGGTAAATCAATGGGGTATTCTTCTGAGCTAGGACTTTATCTCAGAGCTCTCTAACTACTTTACTAAGGATAAAGTAGTGATCTTATGTTTGTTTGTGTACACTGTGGCTTTCAATCTTTATTTATATCTTATTTTGTCTAGCTATAAGACATAAAGGCTATTTTTTATGCAAACTCAATCCGTATACATTACCGATAATTTTGATAGCGGTAATATCCGTGTTATCGATGCTAGTGATATCAGTAATATTCAATGTGAAATTAAACATGATAACCAATCTGAGTTTTTTCAATGGTTTCATTTCAAATTACAAACAGCAACTTCAAATCAAGCTGAGCGTTTAGAACATATAATACATTTAACCAATGCCGGTAAGTCTGCTTATGTTGAAGGCTGGCAAGATTATCAAGCCGTAGCCTCTTATGACAGAGAGCACTGGTTTCGTGTCCCAACGAGTTATGATGGTGAACGTTTAACTATTTCTCTAACACCAGAATATGATTCGGTGTATTTTGCATATTTCTCACCTTATAGTTACGAACGTCATCAAGATTTACTACATAATGCGCAGATGCATTTAGATTGTCAGTTACAAGTGCTAGGACAGACGCTCGATGGCCGTGATATGAGTTTATTAAAGATCGGTGAAGAAGGGGATGATAAACGTGTTATTTGGTTAACTGCACGTCAACATCCAGGAGAAACCATGGCTGAGTGGTTTATCGAAGGTTTTATCGATAGGCTACTTGATGAAGATGATGGTGTTGCTCGAGAATTATTAAACAAAGCTGTCTTTTATATTGTCCCTAATATGAATCCTGATGGCAGTGTCAGAGGTCATTTACGTACCAATGCAGTTGGTGCAAATTTAAATCGTGAATGGTTAGAGCCGACAATGGATCGCAGTCCTGAAGTTTACCTTGTTCGTGACAAGATGCTAGAAACTGGTGTTGATATGTTTTTAGATGTTCATGGTGATGAGGCTTTACCGGTTAATTTCGTCGCGGGTTGTGAAGGTGTTGTTAATTACGATGCGCGCCATAAGGCATTAGAAGATAAATTCAAAGAAATTCTGATAGCAATTACACCGGAGTTTCAAGATGAGCGTGGTTACGATAAAGATGAGCCAGGTAAAGCAAACCCTACGGTTGGCACTAACTGGGTTGGTAATCAATTTAAGTGTTTAGCTTACACTATTGAAATGCCATTTAAAGACAACGATCTTTTACCAGATTATAGTGTCGGTTGGTCAGATAGTCGCAGTAGCCTTTTAGGTCGAGATTTCCTAACGGGTATTTATCATATGGTTGATGATCTTAGATAACTGTCGCCAATAACCCTTATCAATAATAAAAAATTACAATAAAAATCAGGAGTTTTAAGTGCAAGAACTTGTCAATACTATTAATGGTTATATATGGAGCTCAGCATTAATTTATTTGTGCTTAGGCGCAGGTTTATTTTTTACTGTGCTAACTCGCTTTGTGCAAATACGCCAGTTTTCAGAAATGTGGCGTTTATTAATATCAGGGAGAAGCTCAGAGCAAGGTATATCATCTTTTCAAGCCTTAGCCGTATCATTATCAGGGCGTGTGGGTGCTGGTAATATTGCTGGTGTTGCTGCTGCCATTGGTTTTGGTGGCCCTGGCGCAGTTTTTTGGATGTGGATTGTTGCTTTTTTTGGTGCTGCAACTGCTTACATAGAATCAACCAATGCTCAAATTTACAAAGAAGAACACGATGGTAAGTATCATGGTGGTCCAGCGTATTACATTGAAAAAGCTATGGGACAGAAGTGGTATGCATGGTGTTTTGCTATTGCAACAATACTAGCGACTGGGGTTTTACTACCAACAGTGCAGTCTAATACTATTGGAACTGCAGTAGAGCAAGTTTTTTCAAACAGTGGTAGTGTTGATACGGCTATTGGCGTTATTAGCTACGCTAAACTTTATACTGCTACAGGTATTGTTTTATTGTTAGGTTTTATCATTTTTGGTGGAATTAAACGTATTGCTAACTTCACGCAAGTTGTAGTGCCATTTATGGCTTTAGCATACATACTTATTTCATTAATTATTATTGGTTTAAATATTACCCAATTACCTAACGCTTTCATGCTGATTATCGGTGATGCATTCACTCCGATGGCAGGTTTTGGTGCCGCGATAGGTTGGGGTGTTAAACGCGGTGTTTATTCAAATGAAGCAGGCCAAGGTACAGGACCTCATGCAGCAGCTGCTGCTGAAGTAGACCATCCGGCTCAACAAGGTTTAGTACAATCGTTTTCTGTCTATATTGATACCTTGTTTGTTTGTTCAGCAACGGCCTTTATGATAATTATTACCGGAACGTTTAATGTTCATGGCGCTGGTGATACGTTTATCATTCAAAATGTAGCAGGTAACATCGCTGCTAGTGGCCCTGAATTTACACAGTTAGCGGTTGATAGTGTATTTACTGGTGTGGGTAAACCTTTTGTGGCACTTGCTTTATTCTTCTTTGCTTTCACTACGATATTGGCTTATTACTTTATTGCTGAAAATAATATTTACTATATTAAACGTACTTTTAACATTCCTGGTGCGGTCTTTATGCTTAAAGTCGTTATTATGGCAGCAACATTTTACGGTACTATCAAGGCCGCAAATATAGCTTGGGGGCTTGGTGATATTGGTGTTGGATTAATGGCTTGGTTAAACATTGTCGGTATTATTATTATCTTCTTTATGTCAAAACCTGCAATTAAAGCATTACAGGATTATGAGCAACAACAAAAAACTGGTGTAGATAAATATACATTTGATCCTAAAGCTTTAGGAATCGAAGGTGCAACTTTTTGGGAAGAGCGACTCGATAAATCAAAGCAAAATGAGACTAATAACGCTTAACGCAATATTTATAATAAAAAACGTCCATCAGGACGTTTTTTTTTGCCTGAAAAAGGGTAGAATATTTGCCATTAAATTAACCACAAAAAGTTCATAGCATGGCTGTTATTAAGTGCCCTAGTTGTAAAAACAAGATTTCAGATAAAGCAAAACAATGTAGTCATTGTAATCTCGCGTTAACCGAGCTTGATGCCGATAAAATGGAAAGCATAAATAGAATTAATCGTATTAATCAAGGGCAAAGATTAATGAATTATTCATTTGTTGCCATGTTGTTATTTTGTGGCGGATTTTTATTTATGTTTTGGGATAATGTTGAACAAGGAACTTGGCAACATAACCTAGCTATGTTTAGTTCGGTTATTGGTTTTATTTTATATATTATTATCCGCATTAAATTGCTTTTCTTTAAACGCCAGAAGTAGGAACACAATGAACTTATCGAATACTATCGAACATATGCCTCAAGAGATGTACTTACGCTTAAAGTGTGCAGCAGAGACAGGGAAGTGGCCTGAAGGTACTGTTGTGGATAAGCAACAAAGAGATACCGCTTTACAATTAATTATGGCCTATCAAGCTCATCATTTAGACAGTGATGATATGCTGACAATCGGCAGTGATGGCAATATTGTTAATAAGAACAAGCGCCAATTAAAAGCTGAGTTTTCTAGTGCTGAACAAGAAAAGCCAATCACTCCATGTGTAAAACCAGACATTGCACACTTTACAGATATTTAACTAAGTAACAATTAACGTCTTGTTAAAATAATTATCACCATTTAACGTTAACCAATAATAAAAACAGCCTTATGATTTTCTCTCGTTTATTTAATACAAAAAACAAATGGCAAGCCAAAGACATTAATGTTCGAATTGCTGCAATTAATGAAGATCTTAGCGTGAGTAATGCTGAGGAAAAAACAGTATTACTGTCTTTGCTTAACACTGATAGCAATGAACTAGTACGACGTGCGGCATTATTAAAACTAAATGATTTTGATACCTATGTGTTAACAAGTAGCAACAATGATAACAGTGCTGTTAAAAAATTCTCCTATGCTCAAGTTGAGTTAATAGTATCAAATCAGCATGATATAAAACTATCTGATAGCGTTAAACATAAATTCATACAAGAATGTTCAAGTAAAGAGTTACTTGAACATTGGTTAGGACAAGAGCAAGATCCTGAATTGGTGGTTAAATTATATAAACAAGTCAGTTTGAATAAAAACGCTGCTCATCTTTTCACACAAGTATTTGGTCAAAAGCAAACGACAGCAATTCAATTACAGTTGCTGAATGTTGATGTGCCTGAACTTACAGAAGTTGCCTTTTTAAATAAATTAATAAAAAAATCTGCATCAGATGAAGTGAAGTCGTTACTTGAAAAAATATTAAGTGAGGTTGTTGACGCACAAGAAAAGCCGAAGAAACTTCAAAAGGGGCTTCAGCTTACCTTATCAAAATTATTAGCACTGAAAGACGTGACGGATTATGAGCAATACCTTGAAAAACGTCATGCACTTGTGGAGCAATGGCAAAATGATATTGGCGAAATTTCCTGTTTAGATGCTGAACAACAAGTATTATTAACGCAGAAATATGACAAAATATGTGAGCAATTAACACAGTTATTTGCCTCTAAAGCTGAATTATTTCAACAAGATAAAATTGCACAGCAGTTAGTAAAGGCTAAACAGGCTAGTTTAGCTGATTTTACTGCTAGCATTGAAAACATGAATCGCGTACTTACAACGGCTGTATTCGAAGATGAAACTTTAGACGAGCAAGAATTCACTCAGCAGTTAACTACCATTGAAAACAATATTCGCGCCAGTGTCTTAAATGAACAAGAGCAAGCCAAATTTTTAGCGTTACTTGCAGACCTTGCCAAACGTTTAACACAGCTACCTGAAATAGCACGTTCAGTTACAGACGCCACTCATTTAATCTCAAAGATTTCTCAGTTATCCTTACCACAAGCGCTTTGTGATCTTAATGATCGTCAAACTACTTATAATCAATGGTTATCACAATGGAACATAGTTCAGAAGAAAGCGCTTGGCGTTTTACCTCAATCAATAGTCGATGCGCACTCAGAAATAACAACAAGCTGGCAACAGGGGCTTAAACCATTACAAATTGAGCAAAAGCAGTTGTTTTCACAAACCAAGAAAAAGTTAATTGATGTAAAACGTTTACTTAACAATGGTAAATATAAAGTATGCTTTGGGCTATTTAAAGGCATCAAACAATCTGTGCCAATGCTTTCAACTAATCAGCAACAACAGATACAACGTGATTTCGAGCAAGTAAGTGAAAAAATTGCTGATATCAGCGATTGGGAACATTATATTGCTACACCTCGTAAACAAGAGTTACTTGAAAAAGTAACTCAATTAGTTAAAACCCCTTTAGATAATCCTAACGAACAAGCTGTGCAGGTAAAGAATTATCGTAAGACATGGAATTCATTAGGGCATGCAGATGAAGAGGTTGATAAAGAATTAAATGAAAAATTTAATCAGGCCTGTGAGCAAGCCTTTGCACCTTGTCGATTGTTTTATGCAGAGCAAGATAAGTTACGTGGTCAACATTTAGTTGAACGTAAAAAGCTTATTGAACAAGCGAAAACCATCGCTAATCAATTTGAAGAAAATAGTCAGAAAGAACTTTCTGCTGATGGTAAAGGAGCAAGTTATAAAGAGCTTGATGGTCAACTAAATAAGTTGCAACAAAGCTGGAATCAAGCAGGAGAGGTTGATCGAATAGACTACCAACCATTACAGCAAACATTTAAGCAAACGCTCCAGCCATTAAAGTCGGCCATCCATAACTTTCATGACGCTAATAGCAGTTTAAAACAAACCTTGATTAAGCAAGCCGAACAAGAGTTAGTAACGGAAGATATTTATCAAGCGATTGAAAATGTAAAAAAACTTCAACAACAATGGCGAAGCGTAGGATTTGCAGGCTCACGTCAAGAAAATAAGCTTTGGCAGGAATTTAGAAAAGTAAATGACGAAATATTTGCTAAACGTGAGCAAGTTAAATCAGCTCAGCAACAAGCGCAAATAGAAATTAACGATCAATTCAGCCAATCTTTAGAATCGATAGTCACTCAGCTCGGTGCAACAACGGATAAAACAATGCTCAACCAAGCTAAAGATGAAGCTGAGCAGTTACGTTCAAACGTTATTGCTCAAAAACCTGTTAATAAGGCTATTGTACAAAAAGTTGAATCCTTTATTAACAGCATCAATAAACAGCTTGAAATAATTACCCAACAAGAGGGTAAGAAAAGTTGGCGTAGTCTGTTTGTGTTATTAAAGTTGATTGCTAATAGTGAGAGCAATGAGTTATTGAATTCAATAAATGATATGGCTGAATTCAATCAATTAACTAGCTTTTGGCAAAAACGTATTCAAGAGCAGCTAAACCTAGCAACTCAAACTGCCACTGATGAACGACTGTCGAAAACGTTAGCGATAGAGATATTAGCTAAGGCTGAATCACCAATAGAGTTTGCTCAACAACGTATGGTTGTGCAAGTACAATTAATGCAAGAGCAGATGCAGTCTGGCAATGATATTGATTTAAGCAAAGAGTTAGTTTCATGGTTAAAACTAGGTAAATTAAGCAGTGATGACGTATCACTGTTAGGGCGACTAGAAACTATTTTTGTTGACTAACATGCTCTCCTGCAGAGGGGGGCGTCCATCCGCCATCCTCTGTAATTAACATGGTTTAATATTCATTCTAATCAAGATTTGTTAACTCACCGCGTAAGCTTAATTGCATTAATTGGCATATTTCTTCATAACTCAATTCTTGGCTCAATAAATAATGCAGCTTAGTTAATGCAGCCTCTAGAGTCATATCATGACCACTGATAACACCTGCTTGGCTCAAAGCATTTCCTGTTGCATAGCCAGACATATTCACAGTGCCTTTAATACATTGACTGCAATTAACCACCACAATCTTTTGCTCTTTAGCCTTAGTAAGACAAGCGAGTAAAGCGTTATCTTGAGGGGCATTTCCTACGCCATAACTACGCAATATTAACGCCTTTACCGGTTGGCGGATAACATTATCAATAACATCACTACTAATGCCTGGATATAAATGAACAACACCTATAGGTTGAGGGGTTATATCACGTACTATCACTGGCTTTTGAAGTTCAATACAAGATGATACTTGACCTGCGCCAATTGTAATATTAATACCAGCCTCGAGTAATGGCGGCATATTGGGAGAGTCAAAAGCATCGAAACCATCGGCATAAGCTTTGATAGAGCGATTACCTCGATAGAGTTTATTATTGAAAAATAAACCAACCTCGTTAATCGGGTAACTGGCTGCTATGTATAATGAGTTTAATACATTCACTTGCCCATCTGAGCGTAATTGACTCAAGGGGATCTGTGAGCCAGTGACGATAATCGGCTTAGTTAAGTTTTCAAACATAAATGATAATGCTGAGCTAGTATATGCCATGGTATCTGTGCCATGTAATACAACAAAGCCATCGTATTTTTCATAATTTTCTTTAATATCATCGGCTATTCTTTGCCAATCATTTGGCGTCATATTCGATGAGTCGATTAATGGTTGATATTCATTAATCGTAAAATCAGGCATTTCTTCACGATGAAACTCTGGCAAAGCTTTGATTGAGGCCGTTAAATGTCCTTCATCAGGTACATAACCTTCATGGCTTTTTTTCATGCCGATGGTGCCGCCTGTATAGGCGACATAAATATTTTTTCTGTTGGTCATAGTTATTGAGCGCTACAAGCTAGGCATAAAGTATAAATGCCTTGTGGATCATTAAACTGGTTAAATGTTGCTAACTCTTTCTTTAATTGTGTTAACACTTGAGTAACTGGCTTATTACCCATGGTAGTTGATGAGATGATATCACTAGATGAGCTATCACTTACACCAATCAGACTGGCACCTTTACCCATTAATTGTTGTAAAAACTTATTACGTGAAGAAGGCTCTTTCTCAATTAATAGTGTCTCATATTGATCAAGCTCAGCGAGCTCGGCAGCTGCTAGTACAGCGTCCGTTAAATTACCAAGTTCATCAACTAAACCTAACTCTTTTGCTTTCGCACCAGACCAAACACGCCCTTGAGCTATTGCATCAACTTCTTCTAGTGTCATGTTTCTATTTTCTGCTACTAAAGAAATAAAGTCTTGATAGCCTTTATTGATACTTAACTGAAACAGTTGTGCCATACCATCACTCAATGGTTGAGTTGGACCAAAACCCGCTATATCAGTCGTACCTACACCATCGGTGTGGATGCCTAACTTACTTAGTGAATCTTCAAATGTCATCATCATACCAAAGATACCAATTGAACCTGTGATGGTTGAAGGCGCAGCATAAATTTTATCTGCAGGAGCAGAAATCCAATAACCGCCTGATGCAGCATACGTACCCATAGAAGCAATAACAGGTTTGCCAGCAGCTTTTAATAATTCTACTTCTTGACGAATAATTTCTGAAGCAAAAGCACTACCACCAGGGCTATCAACACGTAAAACTACTGCTTTTACTTTGTCGTTCATGCGAGCTTTTCGTAAAAGCTTAGCCGTTGAATCGCCGCCTATAGTGCCTGGTTTTTGAGTACCATTTAAAATAGTCCCTTTGGCAACAATAATAGCGACTTTATCTTTTTGTTTAGGTGCCAATGATGGAGTAGCTTTACTTGCTTCTAAGTAATCTTTAAAACCAATTTGGCTGTAACTATTACCTTTTTTATTTTCACCTACTAAGTCAATTAATTCGGTACGCATTTCATCACGTGTTTTTAGTTGATCAACCCAATTATTGGCAAGCGCATATTGAGCAAAACTGCTATTTGATTGATTAAATTTCTCTAAAATATCAGTAATGCTTTCATCAAAATTTTCTACCGTAAATTCACGTTGTTGTGCTACGTCAGTTTTGTACTGTTGCCATAAATCATTAAGCCATAATTTATTCGCTTCTTTAGCTTCTTCTGACATATCATCACGTAAAAAAGGCTCAACCGCTGACTTAAACGTACCAACTCGGAAGATATGCTGTTTTATTGCTAGTTTTTCAATTGCTGATTTAAAATACAACTTATAGCGGCCGTAACCATCAAGTAACATAAAGCCTTCTGGATTCAACCAAACATCATCGGCATAACTGGCTAAATAGTATTGATCTTGTGAGAAGTGATCACCCAAAGCGACAATTTTTTTGCCTGACGCTTTAAAATCTACCAGCGCTTTACTCACGTCTTGCAGTTTAGTTAGCCCAGCATTTTTCATACCTTGGAGCTGTAATAATAATATTTCAACCCGATCATCATTTTTAGCTTTACCAATTACATCTATAACATCAGCTAATAAAACTTCGGGTTTATCTTCTTTTTGTCCTAATGCTTCGTTTAAAAAAGCATCCATAGGATTGATTTCATGTTTCTGCTCAACAAGATCACCAACTAGGTTTAACACTAAAGCTGTTTTCTTTGGAACTTCAACCTGATCTTTATCGCTAGCTATCACAACGATAAAGCTAATAAAAAATACAATGAATATGAAGTTTAAAACAACAGAGCGGGTTAGGGTAAACAACCACCAAATTCCGGATAAAATGCGTTTAAATAAGTTAACTATCGCAGTCATAAAATTTATCTTTAATTTAATTAATATATTAGTAACATCTTACCTTAAAGTTATTTAGATTTGGCGACTTGTTTGTAAATAAATACGTCATAAACTAATAAATTAAATTTATGCTATCAATTTGAAAGATTTTTTATCCGTTCAGGTTCTATACTTAACTATAACCAATAAGTTAAACCGCTAGTTGAGAAAATAAAACATGAAATTACTATTATCTACATACCAACAGTTTTTAGATAAACTGCCAAATTTTGATGGCATACCAGCCTTGTTAATACGTTTGTACCTGGCTCCCATCTTCATCATGGCAGGCTTTAGTAAAACACAGTTATTAAATGAAGACGTATCTGGCTTATCGGCATTTTTAGCGGATCCAAATATTATTGCTTGGTTTGGAAATAGTGATTGGGGCTTAGGTTTACCATTTCCAGCATTGTTGGCTAACTTGGTTATTTTGGTTGAATTTTTCGGTGGTTGGTTATTACTAGTAGGCGCTTTTACCCGTTTAATCTCTATTCCTTTAATGTTTACCATGATAGTCGCTGCAACAACTGTGCATGCGGATAATGGTTGGTTTGCTATTACGCCAACAAATCCAGAAATTAGTGCGGCGAAAGTGTTTGATTGGTTTGGTGCTGAGCAGGCAAAAGCAAGTCTTGAGAATAGTGCGGATACTGCGAATAAGTTAGAGAAGATGCGAGATATTTTAGATGAAAATGGCAATACTAATTGGCTTTATTCAAATGGAAATATTGTCGTGTTAAATAATGGTATTGAGTTTTCAGCGACATATTTTATTATGTTATTAGCATTATTTTTTATTGGGGCAGGTCGTTATACCAGTATCGATTATTTCCTTTATAAAAGGTTAACTCAGCAGGTTTAAGTTTTTCATATAAAATTGAGTAGCTGTGGCAGGTATTTAATCTGTTTAGTATAACAGCTACTCAATTACTCATTAGCTATTGTCGCTAATGAGCACTTTACTTCTTTTTCTCTTCATCAATGTCTCTCCCCAATGATAAATAGCAAGGCCGGTGATCACTAAACAGGCACCGAATAAGATTTTGCTGTTAAGTACTTCATTATTTAATGTTGCCCCTAAAGTTAATGCAATGACCGGTGTGATCAAGGTAATTAATGCTACAGAGCTAGCCGTTAACCTTTGTAATACATAAAAATATGCAAAAAAGCCGATCAGAGAGCCAAAAACACCAAGATATAAGGTTGACCAAATAGACTTTTCTTGCCATTGGCTGATAGCCAATGAACCATCAAGTACTAACCAGGTGATAAAAAATAACGGCGTCGCAATTGACAACGCACCTACCGTTGTTGCCATTGGGTGAATGGCTAAAGAAATACTTTTTACTAACACACCACTTAAGCTAAATAACGTCACAGCAAGAAAAATAAACACCAAGCCATAAACACTATCTCCTTGTAATGAAAAGTTATCGGAGCACACCAATGCTAAACCAATAAAAGATAGCAACATAGCTATTTTTTTAACGGTACTTATTTTGGGCTCAGCTAAAATTTTCTGTGCAAATATTGCTGATAACACCGGAGATAAGCCAAAAACTAACGATAACACTCCCGATGATAAATAACGCGCGGCTAAGTAAGAAAATAACATGCCACCGAATATTCCCAGTGCTGAGTAACTATATAATCGCAGCGCTTGTTTATGCCAAGGTAGAGAGATTTTTTTTAAATAAATAATGCCAGCACCTAATACCAACGCAATTATCATTCGCAATAATACAGCTAACGTTGGTGCGATAGATTCGCTACTCCAAATTATAGCTAATGGTGTGGTAGACCAAATTAATAATACCGCTAAATAGGCAATTGACACTTGCATTGTACACTCCTTTTTTGATGAAACTTAACACTGGCAGAGTCTTTACGGCTATTGATGGGGATAAAACAAAAAAGCCGCAAAAAATGATTTCTGCGGCTTAATTATTTACTGAGTTATTTAAAAACTAACTGAAAAAGAGCACCGCATTTTTTGGCCACACACGAACGACCATATTTAACCAACATAATGCTGGTAAAGTTAAGTGATGGTTTGTTCGTTTGAGGTTCGGGGTACGTTTCATTACTTTTTGTTAGTTTGTAATTAATTGTTCGATAATTATCTATACTGGCGTTGCAGCATAATTAAGTCAAGCGATCTTTAATTACAAGTTAAAATATCTGTGTGTATTGAAAGTAACTTTAGGTATACACTACAGCCATTAACAATAAACTGAAGATTACCATTAATGACTAATATTGATTTTCTCTTACAACGACAATCTAATCCATTACTCACAGAGCCAGCGCCAAATTCATCACATCTGGATAGTATTTTAGCTGCCGGCATCCGCGTTCCTGATCATGCTTGTTTACAACCTTGGAATTTCACTGTGGTAACAGGCGAGGGCTTAGTACGGTTAAGTGAGCTTTTTGTGAATAGTAGCGATGCAGGTGCTAATTTAGAGAAAATAGCAAAAATGCCCTTTAGAGCACCCATGATCATTGTGGTTAGTACTGCATTTGTCAGTCATGAAAAAGTACCTCAGCAAGAGCAATTAATTACCGCTGGCTGTTGTGCCCATGCTATGCAAATGGCTGCAGTTGCTTTAGGTTATGGTGCAATGTGGCGTACAGGAGAGTTGGCTTATAACGAAGCAGTTAAAAAAGGCTTAGGTATTAGTAACGATAATGAGATCACGGGCTTTTTATATATAGGGACTGAAAGTAAAAAGTTACCGGTAAAGCCGGCAAAAAGTATTGAAGGTAAAGTGAGCTATTGGCAGTAATAGCAATCGACATAAAGATATAGTCACTTAGGACTACAGGTGCAATACTAAAACAAAGGTTGATATTTTAGTTGCCAAGAGAATTTTTAGCGAAAAAAAAGCCTAATTAAAGGCTTTTTTTATTTTCACTATTTTTTACTCATATCAAATGATGATAATTAAAAAGCAGCGTTATTAGGTGTTCTTGGGAAAGGGATCACATCACGAACGTTTTGCATACCAGTAGCATAAGCGACTAAGCGTTCGAAACCTAAACCAAATCCAGAATGAGGTACTGTGCCGTAACGACGTAAGTCACGGTACCAACTGTAATCAGCAGTATCCAAGCCCATTTCTTCTAAGCGGTTATCTAGCACATCAAGGCGTTCTTCACGTTGACTACCACCGATGATTTCACCAATACCTGGTGCTAAAATATCCATAGCTGCGACTGTTTTACCGTCGTCGTTTAAACGCATGTAAAAAGATTTAATATCTTTCGGGTAATTTTGTAGAACTACAGGACCATTAAAGTGCTCTTCAGCAAGAAAACGTTCATGCTCAGAGTTTAAATCAACCCCCCAAGAAACTGGATTTTCAAATTTCTTGCCACAGTTTTCTAATATGGTAATAGCATCAGTGTAATCTAAACGAACAAAGTCAGTTTCAATCACAGAGTTCAATCTATCAATAACGGTTTTATCGACACGTTGTTGGAAGAAGGCAATATCATCTGCACGCTCTTCTAATACTGCTTTAAGTACATACTTCAACATTTCTTCGGCTAAATCGGCAGCATCAGCTAAGTCTGCAAAAGCAATTTCTGGCTCTACCATCCAAAATTCAGCTAAGTGACGAGAAGTATTAGAGTTTTCAGCTCTAAATGTTGGGCCAAAGGTATAAACTTTTGATAACGCGTTACAATAAGTTTCAACGTTAAGTTGGCCAGAAACGGTTAAAAAGGTTTCTTTACCAAAGAAGTCTTGCTTGTAATCCACTTTGCCACTGTCATCACGTGGTAAGTTTTCCATATCTAAAGTACTGACACGGAACATCTCACCAGCACCTTCACAATCACTACCTGTGATTAATGGTGTGCTAATCCAAAAGTAACCTTTTGAATGTAAGAAACGATGGATGGCTTGTGCTAAACAGTTTCTTACACGAGTCACAGCGCCGCCAATGTTTGTACGAGCACGTAAATGTGCTTGCTCACGTAAAAATTCAATACTATGGCGTTTAGCTGCCATTGGGTAAGTATCAGGGTCTTCAACCAAACCAAGTACTTCAACAGCTGTAGCTTGAATTTCGAAAGACTGACCTTTACCAGGAGACTCTACTAAGATACCGGTAACTTTTACCGAAGCACCTGTGGTAAGTTTAAGTACGTCTTCTTGATAATTATCGAGATCATTAGGCACAATTGCTTGAATGGCATCGAAGCACGAACCATCGTGTATCGCTAAAAAAGAAATGCCTGCTTTAGAGTCGCGGCGTGTTCTAATCCAACCATGTAGGGTTATAGTTTCATCAACAGGGTATTTACCCGCTAATACATCAGTAATCGCTATAACTGACATTGAATGACCTCTTTTAATATCTAATTCTTTGAAATTTGCTTTTACGCAGAAAATGGGTTGATATGTTACCGTGACTGTTATGTTTAACAAGTAAAATTTGTTAAATTAGCGCACAATAATGAAAATAATAATAATAATATCGATAAAATCAGGAGTAAGATGAATAGAGTTCAAGAAAAGCGAATAAAGGATAGACGAAAATCTGCTGATTTTTGGTTTTATCTAGCAAGAGTGATGACATTCGCAAGCTGGTTTTTGTTCCTTTTTGCTATTGTCATGTCCTTTTATGCTGCCCCTGAAAAAAGTTATGGGGTTGCCCGTTATTACGACCTTGAAATTAGACGCTTTTGGCTAACACCTTTAACAGGTTATTTGTATCTGGTTATATGGGGCAGTGCTGCTGGTAGCTATGCTGCCCAGTTGATCAATAAATATCGTAATCGCCGTAATAGTGATAATCCATATTACCACTTATATATATTACTGATCATGAACCTAATTTGGCTTAGTGTTATTGTTGAGCATGTACTGTCGGTAAAAAAACTCATTAATTAAAACAATCATCTTCATTTAATACCGTTGCAATAGCGGTTACTAATGTTGTTAGCTGCTCATGATTAATAATCAGTGGTGGAATAATATAGATAAGCTTGCCAAATGGACGTATCCACACGCCGAGCTCAACAAAGCGCTTTTGTATCTGTGCTACATTGACATTTTCTAAACACTCTACTGCGCCAATGGTGCCTAAAACACGGGCATCTTTAACACGAGGATGACTTGCTAGTGGAGTAAGCAGTTCCATTAATTGCTCTTCAATAGTACTCACTTGTTTTTGCCAGTTATTTTCAAATAACAATTCAATGCTAGCATTAGCAACCGAACATGCCAAAGCGTTCCCCATAAACGTGGGACCATGCATAAAACAGCCTGCTTCACCTTCACTAATGGTGTTAGCTATCTCATTAGTACACAGTGTAGCTGCTAATGTTATGTAACCACCGGTTAGTGTTTTACCCAAACACATAATATCAGGACTAATGTCAGCCCATTCACACGCAAATAACTTACCTGTGCGGCCAAAACCTGTCGCAATTTCATCAACAATCAATAAAACCTTATATTGATCACATAATTTTCTACATGCTTTAAGGTATTCAAGGTGATAAAAGCGCATGCCCCCAGTACCTTGTACTATCGGCTCAATGATAAAGGCTGCTAATTCTTGGTGGTGCTCAGCAAAAAGCTCACTGAGTTCGTTTGTGTCTTGCTCTTGCCATTGCTGATAAAAGCCAACACTAGGCGCAGGAGCAAAATAGCTTTGCATTAAGACTTTCTCGAACACTTGATGCATGCCTGTTACAGGATCACATACCGACATAGCTGCAAAGGTATCACCGTGATAGCCATTACGAACGGTCATTATTTTAGTTTTATTCTTAAAGTCTTTTGATTTACTTTGCCAATATTGCAATGCCATTTTCATTGCCACTTCGACACTGACTGAGCCAGAATCAGAAAGAAAGACCTTGTCTAACCCTTGTGGTGTTAATCGAACAAGTTTCTCACATAAATCTATGGCACTTTGATGAGTCAACCCTCCAAACATTACATGCGACATTTTTGTCGATTGCTCTATTAATGCTGCATTTAATTTTGGGTGATTATAACCATGAAGTACAGACCACCATGATGACATACCGTCTATTAGGTTTTCACCAGTCGCCAGTTTTATGTAGACGCCTTCAGCACTTTCAACTAAATAAGAAGGTAAGGGGGATGACATCGACGTATAAGGGTGCCATACATGTTTTTTATCAAACTCAATTAATTCAGTGTATTTTTTGTTCATTTGTTAACTTTAGAGGGGTTCTGTTGTTGACAATACGTTTAGGATGGCTAGACTACCCGTTAATTTAGTTAGATGCAAACGAGTAATTATGTCCTTGTCAGTAGAATCCGTAACCGTTAATAATGAAGCGAAACAACACTCACCAGTTCGTCATGATTGGACTATAGCGCAAGTTGAAGCTTTGTTCGCTATGCCTTTTAATGATCTTATGTTTGAGGCACAAACAGTTCATAGACAGCACTTTAATGCTAATGAAGTACAAGTAAGTACGTTATTGTCGATTAAAACGGGGGCATGTCCAGAAGACTGTAAATATTGCTCGCAAAGTGCTCGTAATAAAACAGATTTAGAAAAAGAACGTTTACTTGAAGTTGAGAAAGTATTAGAAGCCGCTCAGAAAGCGAAAGCGATGGGCTCTACGCGTTTTTGTATGGGCGCTGCTTGGCGTAATCCTAAAGAGCGTGATATGCCAATTGTTTTAGATATGATCAAAGGTGTTAAAGCACTGGGTATGGAATCATGTATGACTTTAGGCATGTTATCTGAAGATCAAGCAGGGCAATTACAAGAAGCCGGTCTTGATTATTATAATCATAACCTTGATACCTCACCTGAGCATTACAATCAAATTATCACAACTCGTACCTACCAAGACAGACTTGATACCATAGACCACGTAAGAAGTGCCGGAATGAAAGTATGTAGTGGTGGTATTGTAGGCCTTGGCGAAAAAGCGGTTGATAGAGCGTCATTATTAATTCAATTAGCCAACTTACCAAAACAGCCAGAAAGTGTACCAATTAACATGTTAGTTAAAGTTGAAGGTACGCCATTAGCCGATGTTGATGATTTAGAAAGTTTTGATTTTATCCGTTGTATCGCTGTTGCGCGTATCATGATGCCAAAATCACATGTGCGTTTATCTGCGGGTCGTTCAGAAATGAATGAACAAATGCAATCGTTATGCTTTTTAGCGGGCGCCAATTCTATTTTTTACGGTTGTAAATTATTAACAACTGAAAACCCTGAAACAGATAAAGACACTGAATTATTTCAAAAGTTAGGTATCAATACTGAAACCGTCGAAGATGACAGTGTACTTGAAGAAAAACAGTTAAAAACTGCTTTAGTGAATGAGCAAAATAAAGATTTGTTTTACGACGCTGTTCGCTAATAACTGCTATGGCATTTGATTTTATTCATGACAGAATAACAGAGCAAAAATCTCAATCGCGTTATCGACAACGTGTATGCATAAAGCCAGCTAAAAATGTGGCCGTTGATGGACAGCCTGAAATAATCATTGATGAGAAAAGTTATATCAACTTTTCATCCAATGATTATTTAGGCTTGAATAATCACCCCAAGATTAATAAAGCAATGCAAGAGGGCGTGGATAGATTTGGCTTATCGGGTAGCTCTTCTAGTTTGGTTACTGGATTTAGTTATGCTCATCAAGTGTTGGAAGAGACTATATGCCAATGGGTGAATAAGCCTAAATGTTTATTATTCACCAGCGGTTTCACTGCTAATATGGCGATGTTTCAAGCCTTAGGTGAATCAAAAGATACCAGTTTCTTTTTAGATAAGCTTTCACATGCCTCAATGTTAGATGGCGCATTCTCTAGCAAGGCAACGGTTAAACGGTTTGCTCATAATGATATGGGCAAGTTATCGAGTTTATTGGATAAATCAACATCAAAGAATAACCTGATTGCTTCTGAAGGTGTCTTTTCGATGGATGGCGATCAAGCAAAGTTATCTGACTTAGAGGGCATAGCCAAATTACATGATGCATGGTTATATATTGATGATGCTCACAGTATTGGCGTTATCGGTGAGCAAGGTCAAGGAAGTGCAAGTATTATTGATACTAATATAAGCATGGCAACTTTTGGAAAAGCTATCGCAACAACAGGTGCTTTTATTGCCTGTGATGAAAATGTACATGATTACTTAATTAATTATGCTCGGCATTATATTTATTCCACGGCCATTTCTCCTGCTTTAGCTTGGGCAACAGTAGCCAGTATTGAATTAATTAAATCTGAACAATGGCGAAGAGATAAAATAGTTGAGCTGAGTAACTTGTTAACTCAATTATTAGATCCTAGCATTAAGGTAGTTATCTCTCAGTCATCAATTCAAGCAATAATTATTGGTGATGAACAAAAAGCGCTTAATGTCAGTCAACAAATAAAAAATGATGGGTTTTGGCTCACAGCAATTCGTCCACCAACGGTTGCTAAAGGTACGTCTCGGTTACGCGTAACCATATGTTCCAACCATAACAATAACAATATCAAAGCACTAGCAAAAAGTTTAAATAAACACTGCGCTAGCTAAGGTGTAAGAAAATTTTAATGGAAATCAATAAACAACGTACTGTTGAAAGAGAAAAAATTGCCAAAACGTTTGGTTCGGCTAGTCGTTCTTACGATGTGTCAGCACGCTTACAACGTTTCTCAGGCAAACATTTAATGCCTTGGTTGCCTAACAGAAATGATCTTACGGTATTAGATCTTGGCTCAGGAACTGGTTTTTTTACAGATCTACTAGCAGGTAGTTATAAGAAGGTTATTGGCTTAGATCTCTCTAAAAAGATGCTACGCTTTTCTGCTGAATCACGTAATAAAAATATTAGCTGGATAGAAGCCGATGCGCATAAAATTCCACTACAAGATAATAGTATTGATTTTATCTATTCTAATTTAGTCATTCAGTGGTGTGAGCCTTTAGATGTGGCTATTGACGAAATGTTGCGTGTACTAAAACCAGGTGGGTTAATTATTTTCACCACTCTTGTTGATGGAACATTACATGAGCTTAAATCATCTTGGCGCCAAGTTGATGATGATCAACATGTTATCGACTTTAAAACGGAAGAAGATTTAGCCGAATATTTTAATAATGACAAAGCCAGTATTATCGAGCATAAGTGCCAAGATATTGTATTGGAATATCAAAACGTTATTCATTTAGCGCGTGAGTTAAAAGGGCTAGGTGCGAATCATTTACCACAAAAACGTAACCGTGGTTTATCTGGAAAAGATAAGTGGTTTGCAATGACAGAGCATTATCAGGATTTTCTTGAACCTAACGGTATATATCCCGCAACGTACCGCTTGTACTCAGGTCTTGTTGTTAAATTAAATACCTAATCAAATACACTATGAATAATATTTTTATAACTGCCACAGATACTGACGCAGGTAAAACCTTTGTAGCCTGCGCACTCACTAAAGCATTAGTAAACCTTGGTAATAAAGTTGCTGTTTACAAACCTATCTCTGCTGGCTGTCAGCGTGTTAACAATGTCTTGATAAATGAAGATGCTAAATTACTAAGCGAGTTCGCTAATTGCCAACAGAGCATCAGTGACATTAACCCGATAGCATTTTTAGAGCCCATAGCCCCTCATATTGCAGCCAGTAAAGTAGGGAAGTCTATAACAGTAGCAGACATAAATCTCGGTTATGAAAAGGTACAAAACTGTAACGCAGATATCACCATTACTGAAGGTGCAGGTGGCTGGCGCTTACCTTTAAATACAAAGAGTGATGAAAAGGTATTTTTATCTGACTTTGTTAAACACCAACAACAGAAAGTTATTTTGGTGGTGAACATGAAATTAGGCTGTTTAAATCACGCGCTACTTACTTATGAAACTATTAAAGCAGATGGTTTAGATTGTATAGCTTGGATTGCTAATACTGCGTCACTATCAACAATGAGTAATCTAGATGAGAACATTAGCTCATTAGAGCACTTATTGCCGATACCCAAAATAGCTCAATTTGATTTCTATCAAGACGATGCAATGTCTCTACACGATAAAATTCATCACGCAGCAGATCAAATAGACACTAGTTTATTACGCTAAATACAGCATTACTTCTCAAGCTCTGCTAAGCAAGCACTGGCAATAAAGCCCGAACGTGTTTTGTAAGCAGAGCTTTTATTTACTCTATCATCTATTTGCTTTATCAATAGCTCGGGTAGGGTTACGTTAATTTTATGACTCTTTCCTAAATAAGCAGTTATATCAATATCAACAACCGCCCAAAAAGCTTGTCCATAGGTATGCGGATTTTCATCGGCATAAATTTTTCTATGTTTATCTATCGATGATGCATTAGGAATCTTCTCTCCATACTCAGCCAAAATAGCTAAATGCGATTTAATATTTTTGGTGATCTGTTCAAACCCCAAATCAATTGAAACTACATTGACCATACAACCGGGTAGGTCAGGGACGATAACTTCATAGCCATCATTGCCGGGTTTATTCACAAAAACAATTGCGTATTTCATCGTATTTAATCCTCAAAAGCATATTTCATCACTATAACTCTAATAACTCTCTTGGTCAACATTGTGGTAACCCCGATAACTCTTTGTTTGTTGTTACATATAACTCTGACAACTCCGTGATTGTTTGTTATGGCAACCCTGATAACCCCATTCTGTTAGAAGTGAATACACACTTTAAGTAATGATTATTAAAAATGGAGGTTGGTTTTTGTTTCTTTAAAGTTAGGTAGGATAAGGCCTTAGCTAAGATTAACAGGTGCATAGATTGGCATTTGGTAACTCTAGAGTTGTAAAAAATAAAGATTAGCGGGATAAAATTAACTAACGAAGTTCACGTATTGAAAATATTTACTAAGAAGAGGACACTAGTTACTGAATAGTATTCAAGTACTGAAAAGTTTTAAATAAAATAGAAACAGATCCTATTGGAGTAATAATGTTTAACGACGTACTAAATTTTTGGTTTGACGAATTAACACCGCAGCAATGGTGGCAAAAAGATCCCGAGCTTGATAATAAAATAACGGCTAAGTTTTTAAGTGTTCATCAACAAGCTAAGCAGTGTGAGTTATTTCATTGGCGTGATTGCGCAAAAGGCCGGTTAGCAGAAATTATTATTTTGGATCAGTTTTCTAGAAATATGTTTAGAGACAAGCCTGAAGCATTTAGTCAAGATCCCTTAGCATTGTCTCTAGCGCAACAAGCAATAAGTGTAAAAGCTGATCAAGAGCTTAGCGCACTAGAGCGAAGCTTTCTTTATATGCCTTTTATGCATAGCGAATCTTTGCTGATACATCATCAAGCCTGTAAGTTATACAAAGATAATGGCATTGAAAGTAACTATCAGTTCGAATTAAAACATTTAACTATCATCGAACAATTTGGTCGCTACCCTCATAGAAATATCATTCTGGGACGGCAATCAACACCACAAGAGCTAGCGTTTCTTACCCAAGCTAACTCTTCATTTTAATATTCATCATACAAGGTAACGTTATGTTCAAGCTTATAAACTTAATACTAGGTTTTTTACTCCTCACTCAATTTAATGTCAATGCAACAGATCTTAAAGTCGGTATGTTAGCACCTGATTTTAAGTTACAAGCGACAAATGGGGATTACTATCAATTAAGTGACTATCGTGGCAAACAAGCAGTTGTTTTAGCTTGGTATCCTATGGCTAATACACGAGGCTGCACCATAGAATGTAAATCATTAACAGAGCAGGGGCATTTGATCAGAGTTTTTGATGTCAGTTATTTTATGGTGAGTGTTGACCCACTAGACGATAACCGTGATTTTGCTAAAAAAACGGGTGCAGACTTTCCAATGTTAAGTGACCCAAGCAAAGTAACTGCTAAAGCATATGATGTGCTCAACCTTTTTAAAGTCGCTGATCGAGTTACCTTTTATATAGATAAAAATGGAAAGATCATAAAAATTGATGAAGACATCCAACCTAAAACCGCAGCACAAGATATCGTTAATCATTTAACATCACTGAATATCTCGAAAAAATAAAACCAATGAGTAACGGATTTTCTACAAATTTCATCCTTTGATTTCATCTAGTTACTTAAGCTTCTTTTAGTTAAACTTTATTACAATTGTACAACAAAGTTTAACTACAGCTAACAGTTCCTCATTTTTATCTAGGTATACTGACTTCGAATTTCAGGGCCGGTACGACCAGTCCTGTTGATTGAAGTTATTTCTAATTAGAACAAAGTATTAAGTTGTTCTAATTATCAAATAACTTTCATTTTAAGGAGTATATCTATGAAAAATTTATTATTAGTAACCTTTACGACGAGTGCCGTTTTATCTCTTCCCGTTATGGCGAAAAACTCAACCGATAGTCTATTTGGCGATGTTGCATTCTTAAATGATAAGGAAAAAGCTAAAGTAATAGATTTAGCCACAAGTGACAAAAACGAAACCACACTATCTGCAAATTATAAGCTCAACAACGGTATTATCATTGGAGCTGAAACAATTTATGACTGGAATAGTGATACCTCAGGCATAAAAGAAACCGCTATCGGAGCGGCTTATCGATATAATTTCACAGATAATTTTTATGTTATGCCACAAGTTAGCTACATATTTAGAGATCGCAGTAGCGACTTTACGCTAAGCACAAAAGCTTTCCCGGTTAATCCAGACTTGCCATCAACCTCCTGGGGAGATCCTAAATACAATGTGGGCGACGCTTGGAGAGTAGGTTTGCAATCTGGGTATCATTTCAACAATGGCGTGTTTATATCAGCAAAATATAATTATGAGAAAAGCAAAGACACTTTTAATCTAGATGCCTTTCAAGTTGAAGAATTTAGTGCTCATTCCACAATAGGCTTTGATAAAACAGTACCTAACCATGAATTAGGCTTAACGTTAGGCTATCAATTTTCAGATGTCGCTGTGGTATCGGCTAGTTGGACACAGAATAAATTTTCAGATGTAAATGGCGTGGCTTACGATGGTTATCCGCCTATTTCACCAATGACAGAGCCAGCTTCATTTAAAGGTAAATCCTCAAATTACGAAGTAAAAGCCTCGTATTTAGGTTTTGGCAAAGTTGTTCCTTATGCAAGTTATAAACGTCAAGATGACTTAACAATAAAATCAAGCAGCTTACCTGCAGATATTGTTGGCACCGACAGTAACGTTTTCGAAGTAGGCGTCTCTTATAAGTTTTAACCTGTTTAACTTATAAGCGTTAACTTAAATAAAACGCTAAAACCTCGTCATTATAAAGCTTACATTTATGTAAGCTTTTTCATATATCAATTTAACACACTAGTAGGATTTAAGTATGTTCAATACTCAGTGGAAATTTACCTTAGCATTGCTGAGCTTTTCATTGGTGTTCAGTTCATCTTCATACGCAGAGATGAATGCACAACGCCAAACAACGAAAATTCCAAATACCATGAATATTCCAGACAATGAATTTAGCCAGTTAATACAGTTTTGTTCGATAGAAAACGGTGATTTCAACGATTGTATTGCCTATGAAGTATTTCGTGTTGAGCAAAGTATCAAACGTAATTTAAGGCAAGAAAAAGCAGCTAAGGAGCGAGATCATAGTTTACCTGATACGCGATTTATGAAAGTCCCCGCAGAAGTCGATTTATTACCAGAGTTTTCCAGTGATGTTCGAGGACAGTATAGTGTTTGTAAACAACCTAGAAAATGGTATCAAACTCGCAGAGTCTATGATGGCAGATGCCATAGTAAAACTCGTAAATTACATAATGCCACCAAACTACAGTGGTATAACGAACATGGGCACAATGCTTATTTATAACTTGTCCTGTTAAATATTATTAACTTATAATTTATCTGTTAATCAATTAATCGACAAAGCAGCTAAAAGTTCCTGATATATGAATAAAGTATCTAAAGAAGTACAAGAGCAAGCACTTAAAGTAGCAAAAGGGACACAACGCCCTAAACAAACCAAAGAGCAAACAAAACTAATTGCGCAAGGCATAGAAAAGGGCATAGCTGAATATAAAAAACAGCAAAATGTAAAAGCTAGAGAGCGAGATAAGCAACGTAAAGCTAAATTAAAAGTATCAGCTAATACACAAAACATATCAGAAGAAGTGGTTAACCCAAATAATAATCGATTACCCTGGATATTATTAGCAGCAAGCTGGCTTGGGTTCATCTCTTGGACTTTATATCATTTAAGCAGGTAAATTATGTGTGGCAGATTAGCAATTAATGGCTCAATAAGCACAATGGTGTCTGATAAATTTAATATTGATTTTTCTAGCCATGAAAATGCTAATCTTTGCCCAAGTGAAACGGTGGCGACTATTATTAAACCGCCCTCAGGATATCAGCAGCTCAACACCCAATGGGGTATTAAGCCTAATTGGTCAAATCGATTACTCATCAACGCTCAAGCAGAAACGGTAGCGAGCAAACCAACTTTTCGACAATCATTTTTATATAGACGATGTTTAGTGCCATGCTCTGCTTGGTATGAATGGCGACTTGAAAATAATAAGAAAGTAAAATATACCTTCAATCAACAACAAATGAAGCCATCTTATATGGCTGGTATTTGGTATGACAATGAACAAACACAATTGGTGACGCTAACCACCTCGCCAAATGAAAAATGTGCAGCCTATCATAAACGTATGCCGGTGATTATTTTAGAAGACGACATTGATTTATGGTTCGAGGCAAACCTTGATGCATTATCACCACTACTAACTGCAGTGAGCAATAATACCATTGAGATCCATGCCAGTTGAGACGAATTACTTTGCTGCAAAATATCAAAATATGTAACTGAAAATATCTAACACCATTTTTAGTTACACAAGTTTATGGTTAAAAGGCCATTATCCTTCCTCTTACTCTTTACAATATTTTTTGCACGCTTTCACCGGAGAAAACGTGCAAAAAACACACTTTCCTCCAATGAACATTATTAGCAATTAATAAACACTTGAAATATAACTATTAAAACTATAAGTTAATAATAATCAATTAAAAATTAGCTGTTTAATTCTTTGTAGAAAAGAGGGGATTTGCCAGTCTAATAAGCTGTTAGGTGACTCGGTAAACTGGTGAAAATTGATAAATCGGAGAAATAACTAAACTGTTGTATTTAAACGGGATAATTGACTTTTGTTGAAGGGTGTGATATCGTTAGAGCGTTTTTTGTCGCTTGTAAAACTTGTTTGAAAGCGGCTCTAACGATATCACACCCAATCACCTTTCCTTTCGTTTTATCCTTATTTTTCAGTCGCTTAGTGGATGTTTTTAGTTTTACTTTAATAGAAAAGCTCTTGATGTTTACATTAATTGTTTTCTTCATGTTCCAGATCTCCGATACATTATTTAATGGCGTTATTTCTACGTTTATTATACCATATCTACTTGATAAACTTAATAAAAAGTAGAAAATAAACGTCACCTAACAAGGCATTCAAAAGGACTGTGAAGTTCCCCGTTTTAGTGGACACCTCCTCATAACATCGAGGAGGCTAAAATGCCTAGATATACACAACCTAAAAAGACATGGC